>JANXPQ010000055.1 GCA_025357235.1 Betaproteobacteria bacterium | reverse complement strand
ACGCTGTCCGCCCGCAAGAAGATCGGCCGGGCGGCGGCCGAACGCGTGACGCTGGAAGTCTCAGGCGACGTGCTCGATCTCGCGGCACAAGTGCTGTCCCAATACTACCGCGTGGTAGGCGACGCCGAAGCGCTGGGGCTCGCGCGCCAGGTCGTCACTTCGACGGAAGCCGCCGCAGAACTGGCGCAACGACAATACGCCGCCGGCAACCTGAGCAAGCGTGAGCAAAGTTTGCAGCAGGCCTTCTACGCACAAAATCTCCTGGACCTTGCGCAGTCCGAGGCGCAACTCGATGTTGACCGCGAGAAGCTGACGCGACTGATGGGTTTGTGGGGCGCAGACACCGGCTGGAAAATTCCCGATCGCCTGCCGGAAATACCGGCGACCTTGCCAACGCTGGACCAGCTTGAAAAGCTGGCGATCGCCCGCCGCATGGATCTCGCTGCGGCGAAGAAAGAAGCGGAGGGGCTCGCGCATGCGGTCAACCTCGCGCACGACTTCCGCTGGCTGGCACCGCTCGGGATCGGAGTGCAATTCAGGCGCGACACCGACGGAGAAAAATCCTACGGTCCGAAGATTGAGCTGGGGCTCCCGATTTTCAATCAGGGCCAAACGCAGATAGCGCGGCTGGAGTCCGAGCGCAAACGGGCCGAAGATAACGTCGCTGCGCTGGCGGTGGACATTCGTTCCGAAGCGCGCGAAAACCGCGGTCGGGTCTTGGCAACGGCTCAGGCGGTGAAGCATTACCGGACCGCGCTGCTGCCGCTGCAGCAGACCATCGTGGCCGAGACCCTCAAGTACTACAACGGCATGTTGATCGGCGTTTACGACCTGCTGCTCGCCTCGCAGAGCCAGATCCAGACCGGGCGCCAGTACATCGCCGCAAACCGAGATTTCTGGCTCGCCTGGACCGAACTCGAACGAGTGGTCGGCGGGCGGATTACGTTCCCGACGGCCGCTGGTACGGCTGAACCACCATCTGCGCCGGCAACGGAACCCGGCACGGACGTGCCTGCGGATAAAGCCCACCAACATGGAGACAAGCAATCATGATGACCCGTCGTGAAATCCTCACAGGCGGCGCGGCCCTGCTTGCCGGCGGTGCGGTATCGGCAACGCTGCGCACGGCAAATGCCGCCGAGAAAGCGGCGGCTTCAACCAAACCGCCGATCCCCGCGCCGCCGGAGGCCCATTACACACCGCTGGTCACGCTCAACGGCGGCACGCTGCCGTGGAAAATGGAAAACGGCGTCAAGGTTTTTCATTTGACCGCGGAGCCGGTGAAGCGTGAATTTGCACCCGGCATGGTCGTGAACTGCTGGGGGTACAACGGCTCGACACCGGGCCCCACCATCGAAGCCGTCGAAGGCGACCGCGTCCGGTTGGTGGTGACCAACTGGCTACCGGAACATACGACCATTCACTGGCACGGCATCTTCCTACCATCCGGAATGGACGGTGTCGGCGGCCTGACGCAGCCCCACATCAAACCGGGCGAAACCTACGTCTACGAGTTCACGCTGCGCCAGCACGGCACGTTCATGTACCACCCCCACGCCGACGAGATGCTCCAGGTCGCGGTGGGCATGATGGGCATGTTCATCGTGCACCCGAAGAGTCCGCAAACCCGGCGCGTGGACCGCGACTACTGCTTCATGCTGCACGCCTGGGACGTCGACCCCGGAACCTTCACCCCGAGGCCCGCGACAATGACCGAATTCAACATGTGGACGTTCAACAGCCGCGTGTTCCCCGGCATCGATCCGATGGTGGCACGTACCGGGGAGCGCGTCAGGATCCGGATTGCCAACATGTCGATGCACGACCATCCGATCCATCTGCACGGCTTCAATTTCAGGATCACCGAAACCGATGGCGGACAGGTTCCGGAAACGGCGCAACTGCCGGAGGTGACGGTGAACATTCCCGTCGGCGCGATCCGCGTACTCGAATTCATCGCCGATGAGCCGGGGGACTGGTCGATTCACTGCCACAAGTCGCACCACACCATGAATGCGATGGGCCACACGGTCCCGAATATGCTCGGCGTGCAGCATAGCGATCTCGACGAGAAGATCCAGAAGCTGCTTCCTGGCTACATGTCGATGGGTGAATCCGGCATGGCGGACATGACCGACATGGTCGAGATGGGGATGCCCCTGCCGGCAAACACCTTGCCGATGATGATGGGCGAGGGCCCCTTCGGACCGCTCGAAATGGGCGGCATGTTCACGTTGGTAAAGGTTCGCGACGACCTTGCACCCGGAGACCACCGGGATCCCGGCTGGTACCAAAACCCGCCGGGCACCGTAGCCTGGAAAATGGATGACGCAGCGTCCGAAAAGCCGGACGAATCCGGCGGACATGAAGGGCATTCCCGTTGAACGTTTTATTCAGAGACGCACTCTCGCTCAAACCGTCAGGAGCGATGGCGTTCAATTTTGATTTTGACAACCAAATGGAGATTCACATGAAGACAGCTTTTCTCGCCACCTTACTTGCGCTGAGCATGACCGCCCTGCCTCCCGCCATGGCTGCAAACGAACAGGACGCGCACGGCGACCACCACAAAGTGGAGACGACCGCGACCGCCACCCACGCCGGCCGCGGCAAGGTCAATTCCGTCAATCTGCAGGCCGGAACGATCAATGTGACCCACGATCCGATCAAGAGCCTCAAGTGGCCGGGAATGACCATGGACTTCAAGGCCCATGATCCGGCGCTGTTGAAGGATCTCAAACCCGGCGACATGGTCGACTTCGAACTCATGAAAATGGACGGCGCTTACCACATCGTGAAGATATCGCCCTCGGCCAACTGAGCCGGCCGCGTGCCATGCTCGTTGACGGCGAATCTCGCGATGAAGAATGTAACTTTTTGAGGATTCAGAGGGGTCTAGTGATGAAATTCCTGATTACAGCGTTGCTCATCGCGGGTGCACTGATTGCGTCGGCGTTTGCTTTTGTCTACACCGGTATGTTCAACGTCGCGGCTGATGCACCGCATTCCGCGTTCACGTATGCGATCATGGAAACGGTTCGTTCCCATTCGATCGCTGCGCGAGCCAGAGACGTTCAACCGCCTCCACTTGACGATGCAACATTGATTGCAACGGGTGCCGAGCACTACGCGGCCATGTGCAGCGGCTGCCATCTCGCGCCGGACAAGAAGGAATCCGAGATTCGTGCCGGACTCTACCCGCAACCGCCCGATCTGACCAAGCACCTCTACGCGAGCCCCGCGGAGGCGTTTTGGGTGATCAAGCACGGCATCAAGATGTCCGGGATGCCGGCCTGGGGTGCGACCCACGACGATTCGAGTATCTGGGGCCTGGTGGCGTTCCTGCAGAAATTACCCGAGCTTACCCTGGCTCAGTATCAGGCACTCGCCGAGAGCAAAGGGGAGTCTCACCACCAACACACGCACGAACACAATGACCACACCGGCGCCACGATGAACTCGTCGCATGTGCACGACGGCCAGAAAGCAGAGCATCATCACCACGATCAATAGGCGAGGCGGCAAGCGGGAAAGGAATCCTTGAATGACACCGATCAAATTGCGGCAGGCCCTCTCGCTGGTTTGCGTCATTGCATCCAGCCCTGCTCTAGCGGAAATGGAACACCGAATGGGCGGATTGCCTGGCATGCCCGCGTATATGCTCAAACCAGGTGGGAAGCTTGAGCATCACCAGAAATTTCACTCCGACTCCGCACGGCCAGGCGGCGAAATGATGTTCACCTTTGGCCAGCCCGGTGATCCACGCGCAGTCAAGCGCAGGATACGCATCGAAGCGCGGGGAAACCGGTTCGAAGTCGCCGCTCTGGAATTTGAATCGGGCGAAACCGTGGAGTTCGAGTTCCGTAACCTGGATTCCCGTCCCCACGAAGTGCGTATCGGCGACCCCCGTTACCAGCAGGAACACGCCGAAATGCTCAGACGCATGCCTGGCTGGGAACATAGCAGCCCGAACAGCGTCCTGGTTGCGCCAGGAGAGACCGGGACTCTGGTCTGGCAATTTGGCGAGGATCCCGTCATAGAACTTGCCTGTCACGTCGCAGGAAGTTTCCAGGCGGGCATGCACGTTGAGATGCGGGCAATCAAGCGGTAAGAGCAGACCGTGGGTGGCGCATCAGAGGGATGCGCGCGTGTCGCCGCCAAGAGTGCAAAGACTTGACATACATCAATCGCCTACGAGGACTTCGGGGGCATGCTTGTCATATTTGGCAAAGGCTCGTATTGGATGAGTAGCTAGAGGTTTCTTGAACAACCAAGAGGAGCGGGAAAATGCGTAATTTTATTGCTATTTTGCTATCTGGCGTACTCGCGGCCGCCGCCGTCGTCGTTGTCGCCGACGAAAAGGCAGTGAAGGAACACGAGGAAATGGGGAAAAAAGGGGTCACTCCTGAAATGATGAAGGACAAGGACAAGCAGCTCAGTGCCAAAGCGCGCGAGGATGCGAAGAAGCGGCACATGGAGGAAGGCACCAAGGGAGTCACCCCGCATGCCATGAAAAAGAAGCAAACCGCCGGGGATAAGGAAATGATGAAGAAGCACGAGGAGATGGGAAAGAAGGATGTCTACCCCGAGGGTAAGCCGGAAACCAAGAAGTAAGCCTAGATCAGATAGCGGAGGGCGGTTGGAAAGTGTGCTTATCGATCCCCGCCGGTCGCATCGTTAACGAGACGGTGTGCCTGTCTTAACATCAACTATTAGAAGGAAATTATCATGAAGAAAAAGTTAGCGGCGTCCATGATTCTGGCTTCGGCAATCCTATTGCCGGTCGCCTATGGTGCCGATGAAGACCACGCTGCTCACCATCCTAGCGCCGATCAGAGTCAGGCGGCTCCCGCGCAGGACGACAAGGCCGCGGGAATGAAGATGGACAAGATGCAGGAACAAATGGAAAAAATGCAGGAGCAGATGGAGAAGATCCATTCAGCCAGGGATCCGCAGGAACGCCAGAAGCTCATGAAAGAGCATATGCAGTCCATGCAAGAAGGCATGAAGATGATGGGCGGCATGGGCGCGGGGATGAAGGGCGGTGACATGATGGCAAAGGCCGGGAAGGATCAGTCCGAGTCCATGACGGACGCTGGCGACGGCATGGGAATGTGCATGATGATGATGAAAAAGCACAAGTCCGTGGAAGCTCGCCTGGACACGATGCAGAAGATGATGGAACAGATGATGGAGCACGAGGGCGCCGAACAGCAGATGGAGCGCGGTCGCTGAGGCTGCGGAAAAATCTTATGGCTGGCACTCGATACTCAATTCGTTCCGCGCGAACAGCCGCATAGTTCCGAAAAAAATCGCCGATTTTCGGAGACAAAAGTGGCCAAACCCTCCTTGTCGCGAATGGCTCGTATTCTGGTAGTCGTCTGGACATTGATCTCGATCGCCAACGCCTTTGCCGGCGACTGCGAAAACCTTGTCGACGGCAGCCACGCGGCTGCTAGGGGGGGTATTGTTTCCGAGCATGACGATCACGGCGAAGGTGACCATGGCACACATGAGCACGGCACACATAAACACGGCAAAAGCGCTTCCGATGGCAAGGAGGATGCGGATTCCTGCTGCTGTGTCAAGCTCACCGCCACATCTGCTGCTGTCAGACATGACGCTTCCCCGCCTTCCGAAAGTCGCAGTCACGTTCAGCCGGACCCGGCGTTGGGGGTCGGGATTTCGCCTCCATCTCCCGCACTGAAATTGGCGCGAGCCCACAGCCGGCCGCGACCACGAAGTCGAACGCCACTTTTTCTCCTCCACCTGCGGCTATTGAATTAGCCGTCTCTCGTCCACGGACGGAAATCCGGCCTTTATCTGGCCGGGCCTTGCGCTTGGCAGCCCAATCTGCAGTACCAGTCAGCTTGACCGGTCACGCGATCGACTGCCCGGCAAACAACATCCCGCCCCGTGGTTACGTCGCGTTGGTATCGGTCCGGCCGCGCTGAGTGGTAATAAGCACGGGACGGAAGTTCGAGTCTTCTGATTGGATAAGTGCTGGAGGGAATACCATGAATGTCAGCGAATTGGCGAAAGAGGCGGAGATTTCGCCGCATGTGGTCAGGTTTTACGCAAGAACCGGGCTTCTTAGACCAGGCAGGAACCCATCGAATGGCTATAAGGTCTTCGGCCAAAACGAAGCGAAGCGACTGCGCTTCATTCGCATGGCGCAATGCCTGGGCTACAGCCTTGCGGAGATCGCGGAATTTCTGCGTCGTCTGGAGGACGGCGAAACACCATGCGACTTGATGGAGAAAATCCTCCGCGAGCGGTTGGTGGAAAACCAGGAAAAAATCGAGAAGTTTGAATTGGCGCAGGCACTGATGGAGCGGGCACTACGGCACCTGGAGAATCGGACCTGGAGCACCGCCAACATGGACGGACTCTGCGGTCACTTTCAAAGTCTTGTCGCAGAAACCAAGACTTGACCTGTGTGTAGATTACAGGTTTAGGTTACTGCAAAAACTGAGTCTTCTTTTCCTGGGCTGTCGGCGCGAGCTTGAAAATGATGAACGTTAGCGAATTGGCAAAAAGAGCCGGGGTGACCGGGCATACAGTCCGCTATTACGCACGCTTGGGACTGTTGAAACCTCATCGCGACCCTCGGAGCAGATACAAGAAGTTCACGGAATCGGATATCGCGCGGCTGCAATTTATCCTGAGGGCGCGGAGTCTCGGTTTCACATTGTCCGAAATCGCGGAGATTTTCCGCCGAAGCGCGCGGCGGCAAACGCCTTGCCCGATGGTGCGGGAAATCATCGGACGCAGAATCGATGAGTCCGCCGTACAGTTGGATGCTGTGCTGGCATTACGCGAGCGAATGAAGCGGGCGCTGGTGTTGTGGGAAACAATGCCCGATCAAGTGCCCGACGGAAATGCAATTTGCGCACTCATCGAAGCAGCGAGAGATTCGCATGACGGCCATTGACGCTTCGCGAATGGTGCGACTTATCGCCGTCTTTTGGCTGACGGTTTTCCCGGGTTGGATGGCGGCTGCACCACCAGACATCGCGTTTTCGGGAAACTCCGGCGTCGTGGAGGGAGTAACGGTCTATCTGGGCGTGCTGCCCAGCGAGATGATCCGAGGACACTCGATCGGACACCCCGAGGCCTCGATGCATGGGGGACTGTCGTCCAGCCGCGGCGAGCACCATGTACTGATCTCGCTGTTCGATGCCAACGGCACACGTTTGGAAAACATGGAGGTTCAGGCGAAGGTGGGTGAAGTCGGTCTGTCCGCGACAAAGAAGCCGCTCGAGCCGATGCAGATCGTCGGCACCGTCACCTACGGCAATTTTTTCTCGATGCCCAAACCCGGGCCGTACAGCATCGAATTGGACTGGCGCGTGAAGGGCGAGAAGAAATGGTTGCACGCGGTCTTCATTTACCGGCACCCAGAGAAGTAACTTTCCGTACACCGGAGTATTTGGGAGAACAAACATGGATCATGAACACGAAAGCGAGAACCGCAAAGGGTGGTTGGAATCGCGATCGAACTGGGTTCTGCTGGCGTTTCTGGCGATTGCTGGCTTCTACCTGATCACCGAACACAAGGCCCATGTGTTTGGCCTGCTTCCGTTTCTCATTCTGCTCGCATGCCCGTTTTTGCACATGTTCATGCATCGCGGCCACGGTGTGCACAACAGCGATTCCCCGTCCGCAGGCCACCATCATGGAAATAAGGAAGGAGACAAGTAATGCACACGGAACCTGCACAGGCATATGGTTTGTGGTGGCTAGTTGTCATGAATTCGGCGGTGTTCATTATTTTTGCCTTCAGTTTCGCAAAGCCGCAAAGTGCGCGCGACTGGCGTTCTCTCGGTGCATTCTCCGCGTTCATCGTCGCGCTGTTCACTGAGATGTACGGATTTCCGCTCACCATCTACCTGCTCTCGGGTTGGCTCGGCAGTCGTTTTCCCGGCATCGACTTCATGTCCCATGATGCCGGCCACCTGCTCGAGACGCTGTTCGGATGGCGCGCTAATCCGCATTTCGGTCCATTCCACCTACTGAGCTTCGTCTTCATCGGCGGCGGGTTCATGCTGCTCGCCGCGGCATGGGATGTTCTTTACAAGGCGCAGCGCGCCGGAACATTGGCGATCAGCGGTCCCTACGCCACCATCCGTCACCCGCAGTACGTCGCGTTTGTGCTCATCATGTTCGGCTTTCTGCTGCAATGGCCAACTGTGCTCACCGTGGTCATGTTCCCGATCCTGTTGCTGGTGTATGCGCGCCTCTCCTTCAACGAGGAACGCGATGCCCTGGCTCGCTTCGGTGAGGAATACACGCGCTATGCGGGACGCACTCCTGCTTTCTTTCCTCGTCTCAAAAGCAGTGAAGGTAGCCCGCCGATCCCCTGAGCTCTCCAGACTCCTCCATCTATTTGTCCCCCCGAGCAAATGGAAGAAAAACAAATATGCAACTGACTTTTCTAGGCGCAACAGGGACCGTTACCGGGTCCAAGTACTTGATTACCGTCGGCACGAAGCGAATACTCGTGGACTGCGGCCTGTTCCAAGGCCTGAAGCAGCTCCGCCTGAGAAATTGGGAGCCGATTCCGATCGACCCAAAAAAGATCGACGCGGTCATCCTCACGCATGCGCATATCGACCACAGCGGCTATCTGCCGCTACTGGCAAAAAAAGGATTTCCCGGCAAGGTGTACTGCAGTCACGCCACCCGGGACTTGTGCGGGATCTTGCTGCCCGACTCGGGACATCTTCAGGAAGAAGAGGCGGAATACGCCAACCGCAAGGGGTTCGCCAAGCATTCTCCCGCACTGCCTTTGTACACGCGGGAGGACGCTGAGCGCTGCCTGAAATTGCTGGCGCCGTTCGAACTCGAGCGCAACATCGATCTCGGCGACGGGATCAGCCTGTGCTTCTCGCATTCAGGACACATCCTCGGTTCGTGCTTCGTGCGGCTCACGCACGAAGGCAAGTCGATCGTGTTCAGCGGGGACCTCGGCCGCCCCAACGACATCGTGATGAAACCGCCTATCCGCGTCGCCCAAGCTGACTATCTCGTCCTGGAATCCACCTACGGCGATCGCCTCCATGGCACTGCGAACCCCGAAGCGCAACTGACGGACATCATCAACCGCACGGTGCAACGCCGCGGCGTGGTTGTGGTCCCGACGTTTGCTGTCGGTCGTGCACAGGAGTTGCTCTATTACGTTCACCTGCTCAAGACCTCCAGTGCGATTCCGAACATCCCGGTTTATCTGAACAGCCCAATGGCAGTGGACGCCACGCGCATATTCCACGACCACCCAACAGAGCATCGTCTCACGCCGAAGCAATGTGAAGACATGTGCCACACGGCCAAGATCGTCAACAGCGTCGAGGAATCGAAGCAACTCAACAACCGGTCCGGCCCGATGGTCATCCTCGCCGCCAGCGGCATGGCCACCGGCGGGCGCGTGGTTCATCACCTCAAGGCCTTCGCCCCCGATGCCCGTAATGCGATCCTGTTCGGCGGCTTCCAGGCCGCCGGCACACGGGGCGCCGCGATACTCGCCGGAGCTGAAAGCATCAAGATCCATGGCGAGTACGTGCCGGTTCGTGCCGAAGTAGCGGTG
>JANXPQ010000576.1 GCA_025357235.1 Betaproteobacteria bacterium | reverse complement strand
CTGTTCCACAGCGGCGAACCGGTTTCCGTGCAGAAGATAGAAGAGTCCGAGCGCCTGCTGCGCGCAAACCGATACATTTACGATGTCGCCTTCCAGCCCGTCGCCTATCACGACGGCGTCGTCGACATCGAAGTGAAGACCCGCGACACCTGGACCCTGGCGCCCGGTTTCAATTTCAGCCGCGCGGGCGGCTCCAATTCGACCGGGCTGTCGATAAAGGAATACAACCTGCTGGGCACGGGAACCTTACTCGGCTATGCACAAAGCTCCGACGCCGATCGCAAGGGCAGCGAGTTCCAGCTTTCGCAAAATCATCTTTTCGGCGGATGGACGCAGATCGACCTGAGGTTGGCCAACTACGACGACGGCAAACGCCAGTCTTTTTCGATAGGCCGGCCCTTCTATGCGCTCGATACGCGCTGGGCCGCCGGAGCATCGACGGCGCACGACGAGCGCATCGACTCCATTTATCAGGACGGCGTCGTTATCGGTCAGTATCGCCACAAGCAGGACACGGGCGAGATTTTCGGCGGCTTGTCGCAAGGCCTGGTCAACGGCTGGACGCAGCGATACTCAGCCGGTATGAGCTATCAGGCCGACACGTATGCGATCGACCCCGCCCTGCTGCCGCCAGCGACTGTTCCGGCTGACCAGACGCTGGTTTCACCGTTCCTGCGCTACGAAGTCCTCGAAGACAACTATGAGAGGTTGAAGAACAGGGACAAGATCCAGCGTCCGGAATTTTTCGCGATGGGCTTGAATTCGAAACTGCAGGTGGGGCGGGCGCTGACCGGACTCGGCTCCACGCGCGACCTGTGGACCTATTCCGCGTCGGTCAGCGACGGTGCCGAGGTACCGCGTGGGAATGACCTGCTGGGCTCGATGAGTTTCTCCGGCCAATATGGCGACGGCCGAGGCGAGCGGGAGTTGCTGAGCGCGGCGCTGCGCTACTATGTGCCGCAAGGCAGGCGCGCACTGTTCTATGCAACCGCGTCCGGCGATACCTTGCGAAATCCGGAGACGGCCGATTTGCTGCTGCTCGGCGGCGACAACGGCTTGCGCGGCTATCCGCTGCGCTACCAGAGCGGCGAACATCGCGCCCTGTTGACCGTCGAAGAACGCGTCTATACGGACTGGTATCCGTTCCGGCTTTTCCGCGTCGGCGGCGCCGTCTTCTACGACATCGGCCGGGCATGGGGCGGACCGTTCCAGAATACGGCCAATCCGGGCTGGCTCAGCGATGCCGGCTTCGGCCTTCGCATCCTGAGCGACCGCGCCGCGTTCGGCAACGTCTTGCATGTCGACCTCGCGTTTCCGCTGAATCCCGATCCGACCATCAGGTCAATGCAGTTCCTGGTCAAGACCTACGCGAATTTTTAACTTTGTTTAAGTCAAAACCCAACACGGAGGCACGGAGGGTACAGAGGACACAGAGAACTACGCAAGGAATAAACGGTGATTGCCATTGTCGCATCGCCACCGTTGTAGGAATGGCTTCCCGTACCTTTCTCCATGTTTTTGTTTTCCTCCGTGTTCTCTGTGCCCTCCGTGCCTCCGTGTTGGGTGTGAGCGTTAGGCTTTAGGCAGGCTTGATGGACTGAGGCAGGATGAAGCCGGCGACGTGGGGCGTGAACTTGATGCTGCTCTTGTACACGACCGGCTGCGAGTACTGGAGCAGCGGAATCACGTAGCCGTTCTCGGCGATGTAGCGGTCGGCGGCCTTGTAGCCTTCGATGCGCTTCTTCTCGTCCTTCTCGCCCCACAGCGGACCGATCATCTTGTCGACGTCTTCGGTCTTCCAGCCGGAATGCGGCGAATGGCTGAACATCGCGAAACCGGTGGACGTCGACGGGTCGCCGATCGAGTTGCCCCAGTTGTAGAACGCCGCGGGTGCCAAGCCGTGGCGCATGCGCAGCTCGAAGTGCTTGGCGATTTCGTAGGTTTCTATGCTGGCTTCGATGCCGACCTTGTGCCACATGCCGACCACCGCCTGGATCATTTCGTAATCCTTCGGTTTGAATCCGCGCGTGGTCTGGATCGTGAACTTCACCGGCTTCGAAGTCGAATAGCCGGACTTGGCGAGCAGCTGCTTCGCCAGCGCAGGGTCGTACTTCACTTTGATCGAGGGATCGAACGCGGCGTACTGCGGCGCTTCCAGCGTATCGATGACCGTGCCGTAACCGCGCAGCAGTTTGCCGACGATGGATTTCCTGTCGATCGAATGGATCATCGCCAGGCGCACGTTCTTGTCCAGCATCGGCTCGACGTTGGTGATGAAAATCATGCCGATGTCGGATACCGGATGGGCCACACCGGCCAGGCCGGTCTTTTTCGTCAGCCGGTCGAATTCCTCATAAGGCACTTCCAGCGTGAGATCCGACGAACCGCTTTCGATTTCTGCCACGCGCGCCGAGGCATCGCCCACCAGCTTGAACACGACGGTTTCGAACGCGGGCTTCGGTCCCCAGTATTTCGGGAACGCCTTCAACCGGATGAAGGCATTGCGCTCGAACTTCTCCACCATGTAGGGGCCGCTGCCGACCGGCTTGCCCTCCCAGCCCTGCGCACCCGCTTCGGAGTACGCCTTCTTCGGCAGGACGTAACCCGTCAGGAAAGCCATCCACTTGAACAGCGCGGGCTCGAATTCCTTCACGTCGGCGCTGACCTTCTGGCCATCGATCTTGAAGTTGCCGATCTTGCCCCAGACGAACTGGATCGGATTGCCGCTCTTCGGGTCACCCGCGCGCTCCAGCGACCACACCACGTCTTCCGGCGTAACCGGGCTGCCGTCGTGCCAGAACGCGTCCTTGCGCACCTCCATCTCGATCTTGGTCTTGTCCTTGTTCCAGCCCCACTTCGTGAGCAGGCCCGGCTTGAAGGACAGGTCCGGATTCTGGTCGATATAGGAATCGAACACGGCTTTGTAGATCGACTGGATGGTCGGGTTCACCGCCGACGGACCCGTGGTCGGATCCCACGAGGGCAGCGCCACGTTGTAGGCAATGGTGAGAACCTTGCCCGCCTGTGCGTGGGCTTCGGTCGGAACGAGCAGCGAATGGCCAAGCGGCGCGGTCAGTGCCGCGGCACCGGTCGCCTGCAGGAAGCGGCGGCGCGTGAACTGAATCATGGTGGTTCCCCCAAGTTGGATGCGAATGGCACGGCTCCGTCTGACGCGGGCTGGCCGTGGACGTTGCTATGGCGAAAGACCCGCCGGAATCTAGGTGCCGGGGGGGTGTTTTGTCAAGCTGCGACGGGACGGGTCGGCGGTTTGACACGGCGCGGCCGCACGCGGTAAAAGATCGACTAGTTTTCGCCGCGGCGTGCGCCGCGTTGCAGCAAGCACCACAAAATGCTATTCGGGAGATGACGATATGGCTGGGCAGTGGATCGAAATCAAGGCCGCCGACGGCGGTAAATTCAGGGGTTACCTTGCCGTTCCCGCGTCTGGCAAGGGTCCGGGCATCGTGCTGTGCCAGGAAATCTTCGGCATCAACCCATATATCCGCGAAGTGGCCGACTATTATGCCGAAGAGGGTTATGTCGTGCTCGCCCCGGACCTGTTCTGGCGGCTGGAGAAGGACGTCGATCTCGGTTATACCGAAGCGGAGTGGAAAAAGGCTTTCGATTTCCTCCAGCGCTTCGACCTCGACAAGGGCATGGACGACATCACGGCCGCGGTGCGCACGTTGCGCACCCGCCCCGAAGTGGCGGGCAAGGTCGGCGCGCTCGGCTTCTGCCTGGGCGGCCGCCTCGCCTACCTCGCCGCGGCGCGTTCAGGCGTGGACTGCGCGGTGGGGTATTACGGCGTAACCATCGAAAAGTATCTGGGCGAAGCGGCCAAGATCAAAGTGCCGATGGTGTTGCACTTCGCCAGCGAGGACAAATACGCTCCCCCTGAGGCCGTGGAACAGATCAAGAACGCATTCAAGGGCCGCAACGACGTCGAGATTTATGTCTACCAGGGCGTCGACCATGCATTCGCGCGCACCGGTGGCATGCACTACGACCGGCCTGCGTCGATGATGGCGCACTCGCGCTCGATCGCGCTGTTCCGCAAGGTCATGGGTCCGCACCATGACCTGTCCGCATTGTGGGATCAGCACACGATGCACGAGTTCGGCACGCGCGACGTGGACGCGACCATGAAGACCATGGTGGCGCAGCCTTACGTCAATCACATTCCGACGCTCACGGGTGGCGTCGGCCACGACCAGCTCAAACGCTTCTACAAGCACCACTTCATTCCGACCACGCCGAAGGACACCAAGCTGATTCCGATTTCGCGCACCATCGGTGCGGACCGGCTGGTGGACGAGATGCTGTTCTGTTTCACGCACGACATCGAAATCGACTGGATGCTGCCGGGCGTCGCGCCCACCGGCAAGTACGTGGAAATTCCGCTGGTGGCGATCGTCAATTTCCGCGGCGACAAGCTCTATCACGAGCACATCTACTGGGACCAGGCGTCGGTGCTGGTGCAGATCGGCCTGCTCGACCCGAAGAAGAGCGGCCTGCCGATTGCCGGCGCGGAAACCGCCAGAAAGCTGGTGGACGAAAATTTCCCGTCCAACATGTTGATGAAGAACTGGGCCAAGAGCGAAGGCAAGAGCTGACACTTCAAGAAAGAAGCACTCACCGCGTCCTCTGCGGTGAGCGCTTAAATGCGCTTTCATTAGAAAAACTAAGGGGGAGAACATGACGCAAGTCGAAGAACTGGCGCTGGTGCGCAAGATGGCGTGGCGCGTGCTGCCGTTCCTGCTGCTCACTTACCTGATCTGCATCATCGACCGGCTCAATGTCGGCTTCGCCGCATTGTCGATGAATGCGGAGCTGGGCTTCACCTCGACGGTCTATGGCGTGGGCGCGGGCCTGTTCTTCGTCGGCTATTTTCTCGGCGAGGTTCCCAGCAACCTGATCCTGTCGAAAGTCGGGGCGCGCATCTGGTTCGCCCGCATCATGATGACCTGGGGCATTCTCGCCATCGCCATGGGCTTCATCGACAGCCAGACGGGTTTCTACTGGACCCGCTTCCTGCTCGGGATTGCGGAGGCCGGCTTCTTCCCCGGCGTCATCTATTACCTGACGCTGTGGTTTCCGGCGCAATATCGCGGGCGCATCTTCGGACTGTTCCTGATCATCAGTCCGCTGAACAACACCATCGCCGGTCCGCTCGCCGGCCTCATCCTGAAATTCTTCGACGGCACCATGGGCTTTCCCGGATGGCGCTGGCTGTTCATCGTCGAAGGCCTGCCGTCGGTAGTGCTCGGCTTCATCACGCTGAAGGCGGTGATCGACGGGCCGGCCAAAGCAAAGTGGCTGACCGATGCGGAGAAAAAGTATCTGGCCGATACGCTCGGGCGCGAAGCCGCGGCCCGCACCGATACAAAACACCTGAGCATCTGGCAAACACTGGGAAACACGAAGGTGCTGCTGTTCGCCGTCGTCTACACCTCGCTCGCCATCGGCATTTACGGCCTGGCGCTGTGGATGCCGCAGATCATCAAGGGCATGGGATTGAAGGACCCGCTCGATATCGGGCTGGTGATGGCCATCCCCTACCTGATTGCGACCGTTTGCATGGTCCTTTGGTCGCGCCATTCGGACAAGACCGGGGAACGCGTCTGGCATTGTGCCGGCCCGCTGGCGCTTGCCGCCGTTGGCTTGATCTGCAGCGCTTATGCCGGATCGCCGGTGCTGGCGATGATCGCCATCACAGTGGCGGCGATCGGCCTCTACTGCTCGCAACCCGTGTTCTGGTCCATGCCGACTGGCTACCTGACGGGCGTTGCTGCGGCGGGCGGCATCGCGTTCATCAATTCCATCGGCAACCTCGGCGGCTTCGTCGGGCCGTTCGCGGTGGGCTGGCTCAGGGACAACACCGCCAATGGTTTTCAGGCCGGTCTGACTTTCCTTGCGGTGTGCCTGCTGGTCGGTTCGGCCGTAGCGATAATCGTGGGCCGCCGCGTCGCGCGCATACGCGCCGCCGAACAGATGGCCTGATTCAGCGCGGCCGGGCGGACTCGAGCGCATCGAGGTTGATGCGCGCTTTCCAGTATCCGGGATCGAGTTCGATGGCCTGCTGGTAGGCCAGCTTCGCTTGCGCGAGGCGGCCCGCCTGCTGATAAGCGTAGCCAAGATTGTTGGCGACGCGCGGCTTGCCCGGGGATTTCATCAGGGCATCTTCGCAGAACGCCACCGCCGATCCGTAGACCTGGTTGCGCTGAATCGTGGCAATGCCGAGTCCGAGCAATACCAGTCCAGCGATTGCGCCGGCCAGCCAGCGATGATGCGCGCGCCGCATCAAATCCTGCACACCGACCCCAACTGCGAAGAACACGCCGATCGAAGCAAGATAAAGCTGGCGATCGTTGGCGACATCGAGCCGCGGCAGCAGCGAATTCGTCGGCAACAGGTGCACAAAGAACCAGAGAATTGCGAAGGCCAGCCATGCGCGCCGTTGCAGATTGCGCAATCCAAGGACGACGATCGCGGCAATCACCGTCATCTGCAGGATCACAACAGGCGTCAACGCCGTCAGTACCGGCAGTTCGGGATCGACGTTCATGCGCCAGGGCAGGATAAACTGTCCGGCGAGATAGCACATCGCGTTCGCCTGCGTCAGCAGGTTGTCGATCGTACCGCGAGCGGAGAGGCTCACCTCGACGAGATGCCGGTAAGTGGGACTGGCGGCCATAACGAGCAAACCGGCAACCAGCACCACGCCGTGCGAGGCCTGACGTCGAAACAACTGCGCCGCCGTGAACCGGTGCCGGATGCCATCCACCAGCAGCAAAGCCAGCGGCAGCGTGAAAGCCGTTTCTTTCACCAGCAGCGCCGCGCCGAACAATCCGGCCGACAAGGCACGCCACGCCGCAGGATTCTCCGAACGGTCGGCGCGCAACCACGTCAGCACGCTGCCCAGATAGAACAATGCCATCAACGAAACCGAGCGACCCGACAGGTAGGCCACCGCCTCGGTCTGGACCGGATGCAGCGCGAATAGCAGTGCGCCGACAAGCGCAGCCCATTGCGCTTGCGTGCGCTCTGCGGACAGCGCGCGCAGCAGCCGGTAGACCAGAATCGTATTGACGACGTGCACGAGCACATTGAAGAGATGGAAACCGAATGGTCCGGAGTGCACCGTCCAGTTCAGCGCATAGGACAATTTGAGCAGCGGGCGAATCCCCGGCATGGAATCGAGCCACCCGGCAATGGAATGCACGGCCGGGTTATTTACGATGACGTTGTAGGCGTCGAACTGAAACTCGCCACCCAGCGCGTTGAAGTACGCCAGCAGCACGGCAACGGCAAGAATCGCGGGAGCCGTCGACTCACTGCGCGGCATGGGTGCCGGCTTCGTCGAACGCGTTTTCGATGATGCCGATCGCATCCCACCAGCGGCTCTTCGCGTGCAGCATGACCAGCATTACTTGCATGCCGTCTTTGCGTGCCAGGGCGATCAGGCATCTTCCGGCGCCATCGGTGTAACCGCTCTTCACGCCGACGGCGGGCGCGTAGCTGCCGATCAGCGCGTTCTTGTTCCTGAAGTGAAAGCGGCGTTTGCCGTCGGTGGTGGCGATCTCAGCGTCGGGCTTCGCGACCAGTTCGGCGAACTTTGGATGTGTCAGTGCGGCGTGCGCGATCCGGGCCAGATCGCTTGCGCTCGAATAATGCCCCGGCGCATCGAACCCACAAGGGTTGGAGAAATGGGTATTCGCCAGGCCGAGCAAGCGTGCCCGCTCGTTCATTTTTGCCACGAAAGCGTCGATGCTGCCGGCGTTGAACTCCGCCAACGCTGCGCAGGCATCGTTGGCCGATGCAATCAGCGTTGCGGTCAGCAATGCCTCGACGGAAAACCTGTCGCCGGTCCTGAGCCTGAGACGGGAACCGGTGGCCTGTGCGGCGTATTTGCCGACCGTAACGACCTGCGCCGGCCGGTATTCTTCCAGGACGATCAGCGCGGTCATGACCTTGGTGAGGCTGGCCGGGGACAGACGCTTGTCGGCCTGCCCGGCCCACAGGTCACGCTCGCCGATCTGCACCAGATAGGCGCCGGCGAGTTGCGGGAAGGGATCGGTGGCGGCGGCAGCCGGAAATCCGGCGAGCCAGCAGGCGCAGACAAGGACAAAACGCCGGCCGGCTCGCATGCGCGAAGGTCAGAACTTCAGCAATTTCTTGAGCGACTTCGCGCCTTCCTTGACGGTGTCGCCGACGCTGGGCTTGGCTTCGGGTTTGGCTGCCGTATCGGACTGCGCCTTCTCGTCGGTGACCTTCTTCTTCGCCAGGTCGGCGCCATACTTCTGGCAAACCTCTTTGTACGGCGATGCCATTACTGCCGTGTAGTCCATGCCAGTGCAATTCTGCAGCGCGATCGCTCGTCCCTCCACCGGGCAATTATCAGAGACGAAAGGCCAGTCCTTCCTGTCCACCGCGGATTTGCATACCGGGGCGCTAACCGTGGCAGGATCGGTGCCGCACGCCTTCATCGCCTCACGCCATTCCGGATATTTGCGGTTGGCATCGGAGAAACCCGCCGGGTCGCGCATCCCCTGCGCCACCTTCGCCGAGCGCGCGCAGAAATCCGCCTTGCGGTCCTTGCACATCAGGGATTCCTGCGGCAGGTTGGCGCCGCCGAAGACCATCATCGGGTGCAGGCCCTCGATCTGCTTGTCGCATTCCTTGGCGATTGCGGCATTGCTCTGCGCCTGGATCGCCTCGACCTTCTTGGCCGGATCCTCGTAAGTGCAGCCGCCGACCTTCTTGCCGGAAAAGGTCTGCTTCATGTTCATGCCTTCCGAGACCATCGTCATCGTGCCCTGGTAAGTGTCGCCCCCGTAAGTGACCTCGCCGGTTCCCGTCATGGCGTTGGGCTTGGTGCAGGTAAACTTCCAGGAGGATTTGTTTCCCGATTGCTTCTTGTCGGTCACCGTGCAATCGCTGTCCTTGTCTCCCATTTTCGATGCGTCGGGCGCACCCTTGCGATTGCAGACCTTGGACGTGTGCGCGGGCATGGCGGGCATGCCCGCCATTTCCATTTTCATGGTGACTTCCCAAAGTTCATCGGGCCCGTCGGCAAACGCGGTGGTGGCAGCAAGCGCAAGCGCGGCGAGAAAAGTTGCTATGGACAGAGTCTTCATTGGGTAGCTTCCCGGCAAAAAATTGCGAAGATTCTGGCATATCCGCGGCCGGGTGCGAAAGGTAATTCGTGTCGGGATATCACAACCGGGAAACCAGCCGCCCTGCCGGCACGAAAGCCCGGCTCGACGGGCAACTGGCCGGGCATCCATCGTCGGATTACCGCTTCCGGCAGCCGGAAATAAGAACGGGCAGGGTTTCCCCTGCCCATATCCGATGCAGCCCGCGCTATTGCTTCTCGGCGGGCAACTGCTGCAGCGCGCGGAACATTTCCTGCTGGATGACCGGCATGACGTCCGCCATGTACACGCCGAACTTGCCCATTGCCGACCTGCCCACGGGCGAACCGAAGAAGTCTGCCAGTGCATTCAATTCTTCCGCCGTGAAGATCTTGACCATGCTTGCCATGGCCGTCTGTTCGAGCACTTCCGGACGCACCGCGTCGCGCATGAACTCGAGGAACTTGTCGCGCTGATCGGCCGGGAATGTCTTGGCCAGTTCGTTGACGGTGTCGTCCGTGATCTTTCTCATCTGCGCGACATCAAGGTAACGCCTGGCTGCGGCCACCCGCTCCTCTTCGGAATCCGATGCCGCCGCATGCAGCCGCGCAATCAGCAACGACAGCAGCAGCAGCGCACGCAGTGGTTTCATTTCTCGCTCCTCCCGGTTTCCGAACGTTGCCGCCGTGAATCACACGCCGACGAGTTCGCCGCGCGAATAGTCCTCGAATGCCTTCTGCACTTCCTCACCCGTATTCATCACGAACGGGCCGTAGCGGGCAACCGGCTCGCGGATCGGCTTGCCGTCGGCGAACAGCAGCTTCGCGCCCGACTCGCCCGCTTCCAGCCTGACGCCCTGCGTGCCCACCAGTACGCCGAGAGATCCACTGGCAATGTCGACAGGCTTGCCGTTGCGATCGGTTCCGCGCACCTCGCCATCGTAGACGTAAACGAAACAGGCATGCTCGTCCGGCACGTCGATCTCGAACGCCGCATTCGCGCCGATCGCCACGTCGAGAAGGCGCACCGGCATCAGTGTGTCAGCCGCTCCCTTCACGCCAAAGCCTTCGCCGGCAATCACCCGCACCGTCGCGCCGTTGAGCGATGCCGATGCGATGCGCGAAGCCCGAACATCCTGGTAGCGCGGTGAAGTCATTTTCAGCTTGCCGGGCAGGTTCACCCAGAGCTGGAAGCCGTGCAACCGGCCATCGGCGCGCTCGGGCATTTCGGAATGGATGATACCGCTGCCCGCGGTCATCCACTGGACATCGCCAGCTTCGATGACGCCCTGGTTGCCCACGGAATCCGCATGCTTCACCCGGCCGTCGAGCATGATCGTGACGGTTTCAAAACCGCGGTGCGGATGCTCCGGAAAACCGGCGATCCAGGATTCCGGATCATCGGACCCGAATTCGTCGAGCATCAGGAAAGGATCGATCATGTCGAGGGCGGGACTGCCGATCACACGCTTGAGTTTGACCCCGGCGCCGTCCGTGGCCGGCATGCCGGTGACTTTCTTGCCTATGTAACGCATCGTGTTCTCCGGAAAAGGGACTTTTGACAACAGTACCGCCAATGTGCGGCCGGAGGGCGGATTTTCAACCCGAACCGGCGTGTCCCCCTCTGCGCTAAAGGTTGTGCCGGCCGAGCCGAAATATCAGGAAGAACCGCCTCGATTCCGACCGGACAAGCACCGATTTGACGCCGCCCGATTCACCCTGTCATGGCCATTGTTGAATTCCGTAACGCCTATTATCGAGGCTGGTTCGCCGCCCGCGCCCGCCGTCCCGCGCCGGAGCCCGACATGCTCGAAGAGCACTTTTTCATCGACATGGGCTTTGCGGCCGGCCAGGCCAGCAGCGGCCGCCCGCTCGAGTTGTGGAACCGTCGCATCGACCCCCGCATGCCCGCCAACCTGAATATCGAAGTCGCGCCGGACAGGCCGGTATTTTCGACACGCACCAGGCAGGAGCCCACGATGTCGTCGCACGAAGGACCTATGCCGGAGCGCAGGTATGTGGATGAAGAGAAGAGTGTGCCGATACTCGAATCCGTCTTCGGTACCTCGCCGGACACGGAGGCCGAAGGGGAAGACAACGAAACACCTGACGCTCAGGGAGAAAAACGCAATCCGCAACTGCCCGAGAAAAAGCCCAGATTCAAATTGCCCAGCAGGCCGGCGTATTCGACCGGCAAACGCCCGCTCGCGCGCTTCGCGCGGTAGCGCTTCCCGCTGGTGACAGGTGACGGGCAGAGCCTAAACTTTTCTCTTTCACCTTTGCCTTTTTACCTTTCACCTGTCTTACTTATTATCGGGTGTCGCCGCTGTCGACTTTCTCCCGGATCGCATAGACCAGCGCGCGGATGAATTTCATAGATGCGGCATCGGGCGGCTTGCCGGCGAGTTTCCATCGCCGCGCCTCGTAGAACAGGCAAGTCCTCAGCTCGGTCAGCGAGCCCGGCCGCCTGGCCTGCGCGACCTCGGCGCATTTTTCCACCGACCCCCAGTACCTGAATCCATCGAAGGTCAGCGCGAACGGTTCGATGCGCGCCCAGACTTCCTTGAACGAGGGAATGTCGGCGGGCGTGAGTTCGGCATTGGAGACGTCCTGCGGCATGGGCATGGTCCCAAGGCATGAATGGCCGCATCCTGACGCAAGGATTGCGCCGGAGGCATCATCTGCTTCATATCAATGACAATTCCAAGAAGCGTCGGCTTTCCGCTGTCGCGACCCAACGACAGCGCAAGCGCCGGGGTGACGCACCGCAGTCACAATACCTCCTGCAGAAATTGCAGGATCGCCACTTCGTCGCGGCGTAAGGCCGGAATCGGCCGACGGCGGCGATTGCGCCGCGGCGAATCATTTGCGGGCGCCCCCGGAACAAGGCCTTGCAGATAGGCATGCACCAACGCGGGGTGAATGTAGTACTTGCGGCAAACCGATCGCGTATTGCCCAGACGCTCGGCAACCGCATCGATCGCGCGAATAATGTTGCGCTTTGCTTCGCTTTGCGTGGATGCCGCACCCATTGCGCGCAATTCCACGCCGGCCAGCATGGTGCC
>JANXPQ010000214.1 GCA_025357235.1 Betaproteobacteria bacterium | reverse complement strand
GTGCGTGGGCAATGGAACTGAGTGCGTTGAGCGACGCCCAGGGACAGGCGTTGATGGCTTTCGCTCGTACGCTCTACCCGCACGAAACCCTCGACGACGCTGCTTACGCGCTTGTGGTCAAGGCGCTGGATAACAGCGCCAAGGACGGTGCGACCTTGAAGATGCTCAGCGACGGCATCGGCAAGCTCGACTCGTCCGCCGGTGGCAGCTTCGTCAACGCGAACGAGGATGCCCGGCTCGCGGCGGCGAAAGCGATCGAGGGCACGCCTTTCTTCGAAGCCGTTCGTGGCACCACAGTCGGCAACCTCTACAACAATCCAATAGCCTTCGCGCACTTTGGCTACCAGGGCTCTGCCTGGGAGCATGGGGGTTACAAGCACCGCGGGTTCGACGACTTGGCCTGGCTGCCGAATCCGCCTGCATCGGCCAGTCCGGCCAAAGACTGAGGGGAGCAGACAACATGGCGAACAAATTCGAATACAAGGACGAATCGGTCGTGGTGGTTGTTGGATCCGGCGCGGGCGGCGGCACGCTTGCGAACGAACTCTGTCAGCGCGGCATAAAAGTGGTGCTGCTCGAGGCGGGCAAACGTGAAAGCCCGGCGACCTTCGTCAACGACGAGTGGGCTTCCTTTGGCCAGCTGGCGTGGCTCGACAAGCGCACTACTTCGGGATCGTGGCGAGTCGCGAAGGACTTCGCGGGCCTGCCCGCGTGGATCTGCAAGACCGTAGGCGGAAGTACGGTCCACTGGGCGGGCGCTTCGCTGCGAATCCAGCCGCACGAGTTCAAGGCGCGCACGACTTACGGCAGCATTTCCGGAACCAATCTCCTCGACTGGCCGCTGGACTATGAAGAACTGGCGCCTTATTACACCAAGGCGGAGGACAAGCTCGGGGTTACGCGCACCAATGACATTCCCGGCTTGCCGGGTAACAACAACTTCAAGGTGTTCTACAACGGCGCCACGAAGGTGGGCTATAAGGCGTCGACCGGCCGTATGGCGATCAACAGTCGTCCCCGCGCTGGACGCGCGTCTTGTCTGCAACTGGGATTCTGTTTCCAGGGCTGTAAATCCGGGGCGAAGTGGTCGTCCCTCTACACCGAAATTCCGGCCGCGGAAACCACGGGCAACCTCGACCTGCGCACGCAATCGCACGCCGCAAAAATCGAACACGATGCCTCCGGCAAGGTCACCGGAGTCGTCTACATGGATGCCGAGGGCAAACGCCAGTTCCAGCGAGCACGCGCAGTGTGCGTCGCGGGTAACTCGATCGAAACGCCGCGGCTTCTGCTGATGTCCTCGTCTGGCAAATTCGCGGACGGGCTCGCCAATTCATCGGGCCAGGTGGGCCGGAACTATCAGCGGCATATGACCGGTTCGGTTTATGCCGAAATGCCTGAAGAGGTGCATATGTACCGTGGCACGACGATGGCGGGCATCGTTTCCGACGAGGCTGTCCTGGATACGTCGCGCGGTTTCGCGGGTGGTTACGAGCTTGAAACGCTTTCGCTCGGCCTGCCTTTCATGCCGGCATTTCTGGATCCGGGTGCGTGGGGCAAGGAGTACGCCTCGGCGCTGGATAACTACCGGTTCATGGCGGGGCTCTGGATCGTCGGCGAAGACATGCCGCAGGAATCCAACCGAGTCACATTGCACGCAACGGAAAAGGACCAGTGGAGTTTACCGGTTCCCAACGTTCACTACGACGACCACCCGAACGATGTAGCGATGCGCGACCATGCATACGCGCGCGGCAGAGCGTTATACGAGGCAGTCGGGGCCAAACGCGTGCATTACACGCCGCCCTATCCTTCGACGCACAACCTCGGCACCTGTCGAATGAGCGCGAATCCCCGCGATGGTGTCGTCAACAAGCACGGACAGGCGCACGACGTGAAGAACCTGTTCATCAGCGATGGCAGCCAGTTCACGACCGGCGCAGCCGAGAACCCGACGCTCACCATCGTGTCGCTGGCCATCCGGCAGGCGGACTACATCGCGGAGCAGATGAGCCAGCGCAATATCTGAACGGGGAGGCGGGCGAAGAAACGGGGCGCGAAAGCGCCCCGTTTCTTATTTGTTGCGCAACCGTGCAGGTCATTCTTCGGTATCGGGTTGCATCCAGTAGTTGACGGTATCTGGATGCGCTGCCATCCAATTGCGCACGGCGTATTGTGGCGTAAGTTTCTTCACGTTGACCAGGTAGTCCATTTCCGTCACGGCCTTGACCGACAGCGAAATGCGCTGCAGTGACTTCCATGTGTGCTTGTCGACCCTGGCATAGAAATCCTTGTGCGCCACGAGATAGGCCTTGTCGATTCCGCCCAGCAGCTGTTTCGGTTCCTGCAGGATGCGCATGCTGGCAACGCGATTGAGATACTGCGGCTGGTAGAGCGGCATGACGAACCAGCGCTGCGCGGCGATGTTGGTCTCGAAGTTGGCGATCCAGTCGGCCGGCGTGCCGGGTACGAGCTGATAACCGGCATCGGCGAGCCCGTATTCTTCCATGATCTTCTTCGAGCCGATCATCAGGCCGGAATCCGCACGCGTGCCGCGAATCTCCTTCTGCATCTTTGCCGCCACTTCGGGTTTGCGCAAATCCGCAACGCTGCTCACGTCGGCCGCGGGTACGTAATCCGGCACCGACCAGAACAGCCTCGCACCATCGAACAGCGTCGTGACTTGCACTGAGCTGTCCTTGTATTGTTCCCAGTAAGAAGCATGAGCGTGCGGCAGCCATACTGCGACGAACAGATCGACCTCGCCATTGCCGAGCAGGGGATAGATCTCGGCATGGCCGCCCTTCTTGAAGGCCACGGTATAGCCCAGGCGTTCGAGCACGCTCTGGACGACGTTGGCGGTAACTTCGTAAACGGACAAGTCCACGTACCCGAGGGTGACGAAGCGCGATTGCGCAAAAACGTTCGGGCAGGAAAATACAAAAGCGGCGAGAAAACCCGCGAGCCAGCGTGTCATCGAATGCATTGAGATTCCTGGAGAGAAGCGCCTGGCCGACCGGAAAATGTCCGGCCCGCCGACGTGTACGGCATTCTACTTGTTCCGGCTCCGATGCTCAGGCCGCAGAGGTTGCAGGGTGTAACCGCGGCAGTCTTATCGACAATGCGCCGTCCTCAGGAAAGCGGCAGCATCACCGCTTTCTTGTAGGCGGGACGGCCGCTCAGGTTGTCGAACCAGCGCTGCACGTTGGGAATATCGGTGCGCTCGATCGGCAATCCCATCCATCGCCAGATGGCGCAGCCCATGGGAATGTCGCCCATCGTCAGTGCATCGCCGACGATGTACGGGCGGTTTTTCAGATGCGAGTCGAGATAACCCAGGATTTCCACGGTCTTCAGACGGGATTCTTCCATGGCGTCCTCATCCCGCTGGTCGGGCGGTGTGCGCACCAGGTTCCAGAACAGCGGGCGGAAGGTCGGCCAGAACGTCGTGTTCTGCCAGTCCATCCACTTGTCGGCCTCGGCGCGAATATTGAGGTCCTCGGGCCAGAGCTTGCCGGCGCTGTGCCTGGCGGTGAGGTAACGCACGATCGCGTTCGATTCCCACAGCACGAAGCCGTCTTCCTCGATCGTTGGCACCAGCCCGTTGGGATTCAGGTTGCGATACTGCTGGGTGTTGACCACGCCGAAACTGCCGCCGGCATCGACGCGCTCGTAAGGCAGGTTCATTTCCTCGCAGCACCATAATGCCTTTTGCACGTTGACGGAATTGTTGCGCCCCCAGATCCTCAGCATGACGCCCTCCCAGGTTTAACTGTTATGTCAGTGCGATGCGCCGAGATCCGCCAGTGCGGCGTCGATCAGGCGGCGCGATATGCTGATCTTGCTAGGTAATGCCTGCGGCAGCCGGTCGAGCGTTAACCAGTCCGCCGCCTCGATTTCGCCCGGTTCCGGGGTGATCTCCCCGCCTGCGTAGTCGGCGTTGAACGCGATCATCAGCGAATGTGGAAACGGCCACGGCTGGCTGGCGAAGTAACGCACGTTGGCGACTTCGATGCCGACTTCTTCGCGCACCTCGCGTACCAGCGTCTGCTCCAGCGTTTCTCCTGGTTCGACGAATCCGGCAAGCGCGCTGTACATGCCGGGCGCGAAATGCGGGGAGCGCGCAAGAAGCAATTCCTTGCCGCGTCGGACAAGAGCCATGATGGCCGGCGCAATGCGAGGATAGTGAACCTGCTTGCAATTCGGGCATTCGCGCGCACGCTCGTTACTCTTGATCTGTGTGGGCGTGCCGCAACGGCCGCAGAACTGGTGCGAACGATCCCAATCCACGATCTGGAAGGCGCGTCCCGCGATCGCAAAAAGCGAATCGTCGACGGCTCCGAACAGCGCCCGCAAGCCCGACCATTGCATGCCATCCGGTGCAGTGCTGCCTTCTTCCACTTCGCAGGCGAAACAATGCTGTTCACCGAGAACGCCGAGGTACTGGCTGCGTTTCGGCGTCATGCCCAGATCGCGCATGTCGGCAGCGTGGGGCATACGTGCGCTGTGCTCGTCACGCAGTACCAGAATCTGTGCGCCCTGGAATGCAAACCACAAAGCGGGTCCGGTCCTGTCCTCCGGTGGCGTGACCAGCGCGGTGAAGAGGTCGGGCGTGGCCAGCACCATGGCTATTTCTTCGGCATGTACAGGTCGGTGATGCTGCCCTCGGCGATTTCGGCAGCGAACATGACCGTCTCCGACAAGGTCGGATGCGAATGGATGGTGAGCGCGATGTCGGCGGCGTCCGCTCCCATTTCCAGCGCGAGAACCGTTTCCGCAATCAATTCGCCGGCGTTCGGGCCGACGATGCCGGCGCCCAGCAGCCGGCGCGTTTTCTTGTCGAGGATCAATTTGGTCATGCCTTCGTCACGCGCCATGGCGCGCGCGCGGCCGCTCGCGGCCCAGGGAAAACTCGCCTTCTCGATCTCGATTCCCTGCGCCTTGGCCTGCGTTTCGGTCAGGCCCATCCAGGAGATCTCGGGATCGGTATAGGCCACGGAAGGAATGGTGCGCGCGTCGAATGCGGCTTTGTGTCCGGCGATGACCTCCGCCGCGATTTTGCCCTCAAAGCTGGCCTTGTGCGCCAGCATCGGGTCGCCGACGATGTCGCCGATGGCGAAAATATGCGGCACGTTGGTACGCTGCCGTTTGTCCACCGGAATGAAGCCGCGGTCATTGACCGTCACGCCGGCGGCTTCCGCGGCAATTGCCTTGCCGTTCGGGCGACGCCCGACCGCCAACAACACGCGATCGTAAACCTGCGGTGCGGGTGCATTCTCACCCTCGAACGTTGCCTTCAGACCGTCTTTCTGCGGATCGAGCCTGGTCACTTTGGTCTTGAGGTAAATGCCCTCGTAGCGCTTCTCGATGCGTTTCTGCAAGGGCCGGATCAGGTCGCGATCGGCACCGGGGATCAGGCCATCGAGCAGTTCCACCACGGTGACTTTCGCGCCGAGCCCGTCGTAAACGCAGGCCATCTCCAGGCCGATGATGCCGCCGCCGATTACCAGCAAACGCTTTGGAATGTCCTTCATTTCGAGCGCGGCGGTGGAATCCATCAGGCGCGGATCGTCATAGGGCAAACCGGGAATCCTTGCCGACTGCGAGCCCGCCGCGATGATGGCGTGATCGAAAGACACCTTCTTGACGCCGTCGGGTGTCTTCACTTCGATCATATGGGGGGAAGTGAAGGTGCCCGCGCCTTGCACGACAGTGACCTTGCGCTGCTTGGCCAATCCCGCGAGGCCGCGAATCGACTTTTCGACCACGCTGCCTTTCCATTCGCGCAACTTGTCGAGCTCGATTTTCGGCTTGCCGAACGACAGGCCGAAGTGGCTCATTTCCTCGGCTTCTGCGACGACTCGAGCCGCATGCAACAAGGCTTTCGACGGAATGCAGCCGACGTTCAGGCATACGCCGCCCAGTACCGGATAACGTTCGATCAATACGGTCTGCTTGCCCAGATCGGCAGCGCGAAACGCCGCCGTGTAGCCCCCGGGGCCCGAGCCCAGCACGACGACTTCGGCATGGATGTCGCCTTTGACGATCGGGGTCGACGAAATGACTGCGGGCGCCTTGGCCGGCGCTGCCACGGGCGCAGATTTCGGTGCCTCCGGTCTTTGCGCGGGCGTATCCGCTTTCTGCGCCGGCGCAGTGGCCGCAGCGCTTTCGAGCGTGAGGATCAGGTTGCCTTCGGAGAGCTTGTCGCCGGGCTTGACCTTCAGTTCCTTGACGACGCCAGCAACCGGCGACGGTACTTCCATTGTCGCCTTGTCCGATTCCAGCGTGATCAGCGAATCTTCCTTTGCGACCGCGTCGCCGGGTTTGACCAGCACCTCGATCACGGGAATGTTCTTGAAATCGCCGATATCGGGGACCTTGACCTCGACCAGATTGCTCATGAGACTCCTCGTTGTTCTTATGGGCGCGCGCGGGAGCTGCGCCGGAGAAAAGCTTATTCGCGGACCTGGCCGTCGCCGAGGACGATGAACTTGAGCGACGTCAGGCCTTCGAGTCCGACCGGGCCGCGGGCGTGCAGCTTGTCGGTGGAAATGCCGATCTCCGCGCCAAGTCCGAATTCGAAGCCATCAGCGAAACGCGTGGACGCGTTGACCATGACCGACGCCGAATCCACTTCACGCAAAAAACGGCGCGCGTGCGTGATGTCCTCGGTCACGATCGCATCGGTATGCTGCGATCCATAAACCGTGATGTGATCGATGGCGTGGTCGAGGCCGTCGACAATTCGCACCGCCAGAATGGGCGCCAGGTATTCCGTGTACCAATCCTCTTCAGTCGCGGGCTTCATCTGCGCAATGAGCGCCCTTGCCGCGTCGTCGCCTCGCAGTTCGACACCCTTGTCCAGGTAGATTTTCGCCAGCGGCGCAAGCACGCGTGCGGCGATATCCCTGTGCACCAGCAGCGTTTCCATGGTGTTGCAGGTGCCGTAGCGCTGCGTCTTGGCGTTGTCGGCGATGCGGATCGCCTTGTCCAGGTCCGCCTTGTCGTCGATGTAGACGTGGCAGACGCCATCGAGGTGCTTGAGCACCGGGATGCGCGACTCGCTGGAAATGCGTTCGATGAGTCCCTTGCCGCCGCGCGGCACGATGATGTCCACGTAGTCTTTCATCGTGATCAGCTCTCCGACCGCTGCGCGATCGGTGGTCTCGATCACCTGCACAGCAGTTTCGGGCAATCCCGCCGCCCTCAGGCCTTCGTGCACGCAGGCGCCGATTGCCTGGTTGGAGTGAATCGCTTCGGATCCG
>JANXPQ010000538.1 GCA_025357235.1 Betaproteobacteria bacterium | reverse complement strand
TCCCCGTTCGTGAAAGTCAGAGTTCCGTTCACCGTCGGGGTGGTATTGATAGTCAGGTTGTTCGACGCCTTGTTGATAGTGAGATTGTTGAAGGTTGTCGCAGTCGTGCCGCCGATTGCCGGCGTAGCGCTGGTGCCGGTGAACGTGACGGTGGTGGTGCCTTGAGTGAAGGTGCCGTTATTGGTCCAGTTCCCGCTCGCGTTCCCTGCACCAATGTTGATGGCCACGCCCGCGTTGGGATTCAGATTGTTGAGTGTTTGAATCGTCAGATCATTCAGAATGTTGGTCGAGGATCGCATCAGGATGTTTCTCGCGGGACCCGAAGCGAGCACGAGATTCCACACATTCAACTGGCCGCCCGCGCCATTGATATACGAGATGTCGTTGGCCGAGGTCGTGGCGGCGCTGCCAAGCTGCAGCGTCCCGCCGGTGACGTTTTGCGTCGACGAACGGATGTCTACGTCGTCCGTCGTGTTGTTGCCGTTGGTCGCGATAATGGTCCCGCCCGACCAGTTCAAGGTCGTGGCGCTTCCCAGCAGGAAGGTGTAGACAGCCCCGGCATCGATGGTCTGTAGCGTGATGGTCCCGCCGCTCATCGTGAAGGTACCAGCGCCGGTATTAATGGAACTGTTGATGCCACCGGTCACTTTCAGCGCGCCGCCGTCCATCTGGAACGAAGTCGTAGCGGCGTTGCCCAGCGTCAGCAGCGTAGTGTCCGCGTTGCCGATGTTCATCGTGCCGGCGCTGATCCGCAGCGACCCCCCGTTTAGAGTGACGTTGAAACCGGTGGTGGTCACTGTCGCGGCCGCGTTCAGCCAGAATCCCCCGCTCGCCGGGATGCTGGGGTCTGCGGTCCAGGGCGTGATATTGCTCGTGTTGGAATGCTTGTACGTGCCGTTGGTGATAGTCAGGAATGGGGACGGTACGGTCATCGCAGACTGCATGTCCAGAACATTGGCGTTCGTCGCGCCCATGTTCAGCGTGATGAGATTGAACGTGTAAGCCCCTGCGCCGCTGACGGTTTGGTTGCCGTTGCGGTTGAAAGTGGTATTGCACAGACTGTTGGCATCGGTAGCGAGATTCAGAGTGCCGCTATTGGCAAGATTCCCGGCCAGCGACAGGGTATGGGTCACGTTCGAGGCCGTGTCGACGTCGAGCGTGGCGCCGTTCTGGATCGTGATGTTGCCCTGCGCCCCGGCATTGCCTACTGCAAGCGAATGCGCCGCTGCGGTGGCGAACCGCAGGATGCCACCGGTATTCACCGTGACGTTCTGCGCCACGGCGGCGGTATCGATCGTGACGGTGTGGCCGTTCAGGACGAAGACGTCGTCGGCTGCAAGCGGGACATGGCCGCAACTCCAGCGAGCGATGGTGTTCCAAGTACCCCCGCCTGTGGAGTTGCAGGTCGCGGCAACCGCATTCGTATTCCAGGCTGAAAGAAGCACACAGACGCAGAACCCGCACAGCGCGGATTTGTTCCACAACGGATACCGCACCGGCAACGTCCGCTGTCGCAGGCAACTCAAAACGGCCAGCTGTCGCCCTAGGCAAATGACGGAAAAAGCAATGAAGAGTTGCCTCATGGCTGCGGTCTATTCATCGGGTCTGCATATTCTTAGGATGTTCGATACCTACCTGCCAATAGTCGCTTGCAATTGCCGTTCCACATAGGCAGGGCCCGGATTGGTTGTATTCGGACAAGGCGGTTGGTTGCATGCCGTCGCCGTGATCAGATAGAACTCCAGCGGATTTCCGGCGGAACGGCTTCCTTCCTGGACGGTGGTGGGCGAGCAAGTCACATTCACCGTCAAACCAGTCAGATCCGTGCCGGCCGGCATCGGGATTGCGGTCGGGGAAGCCGGACAGGTTCCCGCTCCGGGGGCGGCCGCTTGCTGCAGAACCTTGTAAGCACCCCACTCGATTCCGGCTCGCGCGGCTTGATAAGCTTTCGAGCCCATTACATCGCGAGCAGACGAGGTGTGTTGAAGTCCCGACACCGTGACGACAATTGCACCAAGCGCGGCCAGCACGACGATAAGGAAAATCGCGGTGACGAGTGAGATGCCGGTCTGGTTGTTACGGCGCATTGTTGAGGTGAACCTGATACAGGAGACTGACCGTTTCCACGCCATCGGTCAGAGAAAGGCTCAACGTGACCAGCGCTTCACGTTGGCTCGGACCGATTGCATAGGAGAAGGTACAACCGCCAGTTGCAATTTTGTCGGCGATCAGCGCGCCTGAGCCAGCCGGCGGGACCGGTTGGGTCACGGCGATGGCATAACCTGAATAGCGCCGCATTTGAGTTCCGGAACAGACATAGCTTACGGGTGTATCGACGACCTGGAATCGTTTTGCCGGTGAGGCGAAAGGATAGGGGGTGGCCGAGGTAATCGCCACGTTGCCAAGCGCTGCGCCGAAAGGAGCCGCCGCAACACGCAGGCTCGTTCCCGCGTAGGCATCGGAACCGGTGACACCGAGGTTGTACACCACAATGGAATCGCCGGACTGCACGCTGACGGCAGGTCCCAGAACATCGAATGACGTATCGGCGGTGGTGAAATCGAGCGGGTCACCCGGGAGCGAGGGCGGGGGGGCAATTTGCTCGCGGTAGCGCCCGGCGGAACGCACGTGCAGGAATTCCAGCGCGGTACCGCTAATCCGCACGCTATTTGGCAAGGCATCATGCAAGTCGCGGCTGATTCGACGCAAGGCCGTATCGGCCGCGTCCACCAGTGCCGCGCGCCGCGCGGAATCGAAAAAGGCCTGTACCGGCTTTTGAATAAATACGGCAACCATGCCGGCCAGAATCCCGGTAATCACGATGACCATGACGGCTTCGGTCAATGTAAATCCCCGCGCCCGGTGCCGGTTCGCGCTCGAAACCATCCTGGACTTCGCGCAGTCGGTCATGGCAGCGATCGGGGCGCATAGCGCAGGCGGTAACCGCTGAGCGAGAGCGAGTCGCTCCCGTGTGTCACCGTTACCGTGATTCGCAGCGATGCGTCCAGAGGAATGCTCGCCTCGAGCTGCTGCTGGGTCACGCTGATCGTCGCCGAGTAGCCAGTGATCGGATTGAGGCCATTGATATCGGAGACGGTCGCAAGGCTGAAACCGTTGTAGTCGCTCACGTTGTCGTAAGTCGCGCGCGTTTCACCGGCTTCCGGCCCGAGCGGCAGTTTGCTTTCGTCATTGGGCCCGTTGGTCCCGCCGGTGCACTGCGCGGAACTTAACGTGGTGGCAAGGCCGGCGTTCGGATCGGTGGGATCGCAAAACGTGAAGGGCTTGAACTCCACCTCTTCCAGCAAAGCCTCGGCAATGGCAAGCATTTGCTTGCGCACCTGCGGATCGGCGCTTTTCTGCACCGTCAGATTGAACACCGTCAGAATCCCGACAACGCCGATACTGACAATGACAATGAACATGATCAGTTCAATCAGCGAAATTCCCGCTTGCGAACGTGGAAGCACGCGCACCCGGTTCACCGAGCGGGCTTCAATGCACATAGCCGGTTTCTGTCTCGACGACGAAGCTTTGCGTGCCGTCGCCGGATATGGTCATCGTCAGCTGCGGGCTGGCGGCATTGGCCGTGTCACGCGGACGGCCAAGCGGATCGAACAGGAAAGTGGCGACGGAAGGAACGCTGGAAAGGGTGACGCCGGCTTGCGCGGAAACGGTAAATGGGCTGATACCGCGTGGACTGATCAAATCCGTGTCGCATGTGATCGAACCCGCGCCTTTTGCAAAACGGATGGTGACGGAACTGCCGGTAAGGACCACGCATACGAACCGGCGCTTGGCGATCGCCTCCTTTTGCGCATAACGCACGGAGGACAGCACTTCCTGGTAAAAACCGACAGTGTCGAAGGTCTTGGTATTGAGCCGCGGAATCGCCACTACAGCGATGATTGCGACGATGACTATGACCACGACCAGTTCTATCAGGGTAAATCCACTGCTCCCGAAGCAACGCGGTGAAAACCCGGTGCCCCCCGGTAGAGCTAGTGGACCGATCCTGTCGATGAGGCCGCGTCGCATGTCATGGCTTTCGGATATGCCTCAGTTGACGCACACGATTACGGCACTTGCGGTTTGCGCAGGGCTCGCGTTGTTGTTGACGACCTGACAAGTCCTGGCCGTACCGTCCGTACATGCAGTCGCGTCCGCAGTCATGACATATCCGGAGGGTAGGCCGCCGGCAAGCAGTGTTCCAATGTTGGCATTCACCGCATTACAACTGGTGAGATTGGGTATTGCGCTTGCGCTGCTCGCTTTGCGCGCCGCGTAGTTGATGCTGGTCGCCGATGAAATCGAGGCAGCCACGCCGGATGCGGCGGCAGCTGCGGCCTGCGCGGAAACGTTGATGAATTTGGGCAGCGCGACAGCGGAAAGAATGCCAAGTATCAAGATAACCACGACCAGCTCGATCAAAGTAAATCCACGCTGCGAAATTTTCATGCCTACCCTGAATCCCTTAATCTAACTGCTCCCGCAAAGATCAAACCCCTCCGCGAGATGGCGCGAGACTGATCGTCTCGCGCCCTATATAACAGCCTGCAAGATAAAGCTCAGGGAACGCAAATTACCGTCGCGCTGGCGATTTGCGAAGTCTGCGTATTGTTTACGCCGCAAGTAGCGGTTCCGCCATCAGCAGCTGTGCAGGCTGTGCCAGCATTGAGAGTAAAACCTGAGGGCATCACGCCCCCTACCAGCAACGGGGGTACTGCCGCGCAGTTTGCCACCGCGACTGCGCTTCCATTACCAGCCTTTCTCGCACCGTAATTGATGCTCGACGCCGAAGACAGTGAGGCAGCAACCCCTTGGGCGGCAGCCTGACCGGCTTGGCTGGATAAATCGATGAATTTCGGCAGCGCTACCGCCGACAAAATGCCGAGAATGATGATGACTACCACCAGTTCGATCAAGGTAAAGCCCTTTTGCTCGAGGTTCATGTTATTTCTCCATCTCCTGACTAGTTAAAAAACAAACCAACCTTCTCCGGGATCACGACTGGTAACCGCCGGCCCGTCTAACATGCGTTTGTATTGACTCCCACACCGGGCGAAAAATTGGGATTGACCGGCGCTGTGTACGTCACAGTGCACTGTCCCGCCGTTCCGCCAAGGATGTTGATTTGCAGCGTGTCCCCGGCATTGGCTCCACCGCCGCTGAAGGAAATTGCATCCGACAGGCTATTCAACTGGATAGCAACGACGATCCCGTTGCCGTCGGCCGTTGGATAACCATGGATCAGAGTCACGTTTTGCCCTTCCATCGCCACAACGGCAGGGCCACTCGTGACGGTACTAGTCGCCAGTGCCATCGCATGCGCCAGTGCGGCGGCGGACCGAATGCCGCCATAGATGGCCTGGGTCTTCGCAATGCGCGCCTGGGTTTGCAACGCGATGTAGCGAGGCAACGCTACCGCGGCAAGGATGGCGATGATACTGATCGTCACGACCAGCTCGATTAACGTAAATCCGTGCAATCGTCTTCTCATATTCTTGATCTCTCCGCTTGCCAAGCACCCGCAACCATGTGGATAGCAGCAGAACGTATGCCACCCACCCTTAGAACCAACGCCCGCCCTCAACCTGGATCAATGCCACCCATTGCACATCACTCTGGCTGCCCGAATTGTTTCCATCCTTCGCCCGCAGACGCACCGTATGCCACCTCAGCGCGTAATCCTGGTCGCTGGCGGGTAGAAAGTGCCGTCTATTGTTGACCGTATATACCAGTTCATGCCGCGTTTTGTCGAAGTACCATTTTCCGCGCAAGTCCGCATCAGGCCTCAGATCGAACTCGCCCAGATAGTTTTCCGGGTGATCTTGCAGCCAGTTGACCGGATTCTCGTCTGCGAGTGTCGGAATTTCCGACAGCTTGTCGCGTATCAGCAGGTCGCCGGTTTTATAGCGCAGTCCGGTCCGCAGGTTGGCGACGGTAAGGTCCATGGCCGTCATTTCCGCGTATTCCTGCAGATAAAGCATTCGATGCAGCAGCACGCCGGCAAATGCGCCGACGAGGGCGAGGGCGAGGGCGAGTTCAAGAAGGCTGAAGCCCCGTTGCCTTTGGTCTTTGGCGTTTCCCGACATGGACTCATCTCTTGATCGCCGCCTGCCCGAGATCCCAGATCGGCAGGAAAACACCCAGAGCCAGTATCAGCACCAGTACGCCGAGGCAAATGATGAGAATCGGCTCGATCTGCGCACCCAGCGTCTTGAGTTCGTATTCGACCTCGCGTTGATAGATATCGGCGATCTCTTGCATCATATCGTCCAGCGCTCCGGATTCTTCGCCGACCATGACCATTTGCAGCACGACCGGGGTAAAAATTCCGGCATGCGTAGCGGTGCGCAGTACGCTTTCCCCGCGCTCCACGCCGTCCCGCATCTTGTCGACCTGCCTCGCAACGAAGGCGTTTTCGACTGTCTGCGCGACCAGGCTTAGTCCCTGGACGATAGGCACGCCGCTGTGAATTGCCAGCGCGAAGCTTCGCGCAAAGCGCGCCATGGTTGCCTTCAGCACAATCTTGCCCGCAACCGGGATGCGCATCTTCATCTGGTCCCATTTGTAGCGGCCGGATTCCGTGCTGATGTAGGATCGGCATCCGAAAAACGCGGCAATCAGGATCAGGGCCTGCAACCACCAGGTTGCAACCATGAATTCGGAAAATCCGATCAGCATGCGGGTAAGCAGCGGCAGTTGAGCATGGAAGCCCGCATAAACCTTGGCAAAGGCGGGAATCACAAAGATGTTGATGACGACGATGGCGATCATCATCGCCGCCACGACGAATATCGGGTAGCGCAGCGCGGATTTGACCTGGTTGCGCATGAACTCCTGGAACTCGAGGTGGTTATACAACCGCAAAAATATCTCCTCGAGCATGCCGGTGGTTTCACCCACGTACACCATGGCGACATAGAACGGGGAAAACACACCGGTCCTTTGCATCGAGGTAGATAGCGGGCGGCCGTTGTCCAGGCTTTCCCGGATATCCTGAAGTACATCCCTGAAAGTCGGATTGGTGGCCGACTCCTGGAGACCGGCGAGCGCTCGCATGATCGGCACCCCGGCCTTGAGCAACGCGTACATCTGGCGGCTGAACAGCAACAATTCGGTCGGTTCGATTCGACGCCTGGTGAATCGCGCCAGCAGATTGCGGACGCCATCATCGCCGGATGCGCGCGTAGCTCCGATATCGACGGGGGTAATTCCGGAACCGGACAGCTGGGCGGCAACCGCCCCGCTATCAGCGCCTTCAAGTACGCCCTGCACCAGTTCGCCCGCCGAGTTGCGCCCCTTGTATGAAAAATAGGCCATCAGTCGTCCAATTGGGTGCTGATGCGCATGGCTTCTTCAACTGTGGTCTTGCCCTGAACGACGAGCTCCACGGCATGATTCTTTAACGTGTGCCCTTCCATCTGCTTGCGCGCCACCTGGATGAATATGGCGGGGTCAGGCTGGTTCGCGGCTTCTACCACTGGCTTCGTCATTTCCAGCATCTCGTAGACACCGGTACGACCAAGATAGCCGGTGCCGTTGCACTGGGTGCAGCCCCGCCCTTTGCGATACTGAGAATAGTCCGCCTGGCTGCCCCCGGCGTTACGAATCCATTCGTGTTCCTGCGGGGATAGTTGCGCGACCTCTCCGCAACTCTCGCAGACCATGCGCAACAGCCGCTGCGCCAGCACCACCTGCAGCGACATGGCGACCATGTATCGCGGCGCACCCATGTCCAGAAGGCGGATCGGCGTACTGACCGCATCGTTCGTATGCAACGTGGAGAAAACCAGGTGCCCGGTCATTGCGGCACGCAATCCGGTTTCTACCGTGTCCTGGTCACGCATTTCGCCGACCAGAATCACGTCCGGGTCCTGGCGCAGCGCCGTGCGCAAGACTCTGCTGAACGTAAGCCCGATTTTCTCGTGAATCTGAACCTGGTTGATGCCCGGCAAGCGATACTCCACCGGGTCTTCGACTGTGATGATCTTGCGCTCCGTCGTATTGAGCTCGTCGAGCGCAGCGTACAGGGTGGTCGTCTTGCCGCTACCTGTCGGGCCGGTAACCAGCACCATGCCGCTCGGTCGCTGGATGATATTGCGCATGCGCTGGAGCATGTGGGCCGGCAGGCCGATGCGCTCGAGCCCGAGGATGCCGCCGCTCTGATTCAGCAAACGCATGACGGCGGATTCGCCGTACTGAATCGGCATCGTCGAGATCCGCACATCGATCTGAACGTTCCTGACCTTTACATTGAATCGCCCATCCTGAGGCAGACGCTTTTCGGAGATATCCAGCCCCGACATGAGCTTCAATCGCAAGATTAGAGCGGAAGCGATTTTCGAATCGGCCTCGGCCTGAACGTGCAACACGCCATCAATCCGGAAGCGGATAAGAACCTTGTTTTCCTGAGGTTCGATGTGAATGTCCGAAGCGCGCACCTGCACCGCGTCCTCGAACACGGATTGCAGCAACTTGACCACGGGCGCATCTTCGGCACCCGGCGTCATTCCCAACGAGGCAAAGTCGATCGTTTCGCCGAGTTCCTCACCCAGTTCCAGCACCAGCCCGCTGATTTCTTCGGTGCGGCGGTAGACCCGGTCGATCGTCTGCAACAGCAGCGATTCGCCGACGACTGCGAGCTGAATTTCGCGCTTGAGGACGCGATTGATCTCGTCGTAGGCGAACAAGTCGGTGGGATCCGCCATGCCTACCCGATAGAACGCGCCGGTATCCTCGAGTACGATCGCGCGGAAACGGCGCGCCAGGGTTTCCGGCAATCGCGTTGCGACTTCCGGTCGGATATTGAAATGTTTGAGGTTGATATAGGGAACCTGCAGCTGCCGCGCGAGCGCGCTTCCGATCTGCTCCTCGGTGACATACCCGGCATCGATGAAGATGCGGCCGAGCTTTCGCCCGCTGCGCTTTTGTTCGTCGAGCGCGGCCTTGAGCTTGTCCTCCGTCAGCAGTTTTTGCTGAAGAAGGATTTCGCCTAATCTAATTTTTTCTGGTCTGCCCATCAGACGCGACTCGTTTAAAGCTTCTCTTTCTGGTTAACTTTAGGTTTGGGTTGCAGATCATTGAATTACAAGATTAAACTATTAAATCTCGTAAATTGCAATAAAAAATGTTCGATATCGTCCTTTTCGAGCCCGAAATTCCGCCCAATACCGGCAACATCATCCGGCTTTGTGCCAATACCGGTTGCAGGCTGCACCTGGTGCAGCCGCTGGGATTTCAACTGGATGATCGCCAACTGAAACGGGCCGGACTGGACTATCACGAATATGCGTCCGTTCAGGTCCACCACGACTGGCCGGCCCTGCTCCAGGCAGTGCCCGGCCGACGATATGCCTTCAGCACCAAAGCAATGACCCACTTCGACAGCGTCGAATACCATCCGGGAGATGCTTTTATATTTGGCCCCGAAACCCGCGGTCTGCCGGCTGAACTTTTAGCAAGTTTTGACCCGCAACTTCGGCTTCGCCTGCCAATGGTGGCAGGGAGCCGAAGCCTTAACTTGTCGAACGCGGTGGCTGTGGTGGTATACGAAGCATGGCGCCAGAACGGATTTGCCGGAATGGCAAGTTAGCGCACGCTCTCCTGCTTTGGCTCCCGCTGTAACAGGCCATTTACTAATTCGAGGGCGGAAGTGGTGCCGTCCAACAATTGGGAGACGGCCGATGTGATCGGCATGTCGACCCCGAGTTGTTGCGAAATCCGTAATACCTCGCGCGCCGTGTAGACCCCTTCCGCGACGTGTCCGAGCTGCGTCAAGATCGTTGATAGTGGCTGTCCTAACGCGAGTTGCAATCCTACTTGGCGATTTCTCGACAAATCCGATGTCGCCGTCAACATCAGGTCACCGATACCGGCCAGACCCATGAAGGTTTCGGCATGTCCACCCAGGCGCACGCCCAATCTCGCCATTTCCGCCAAACCACGGGTTATCAATGCCGCCCGGGCGGAAGCACCCAGTTTCAGACCGTCGCAAACACCCGCTGCGATGGCGATGACGTTTTTCACGGCTCCACCGGTTTCCACCCCGATGAGGTCATCGCTGGAGTAAACCCGAAATCGGCCGGTATGCAGTTCCCGCGAAGCCGTGGCCGCGAACTTTGCATCACTCGACGCCAGCGTTACCGCGGCCGGCAAACCTCGCGCGACCTCGTTGGCAAAACTCGGTCCCGACAGTACGGCGCGCGGTTGTGCGGACGACAGTTCTTCCTCGGCCACATGGTGCGGAAACTTTGCAGTCCCGGATTCGAATCCCTTGCACAGCCAGACTACGCCTGCTGCAGACGAGGTCGACGCAATCAGCCTCAGCGTCTCTCGCAATGCCGATGTCGGAACGGCAACGAGAATCAGCTCGCTGCCTTCGATCGCCGATCCGATATGCGGTGTAATCCGAACGCGCTCAGGAATCACTACATCGGGCAGATAGCGGGCATTGATCCGGTCAGCAGCCAGCTTGCGGCATTGCGCTGGGTCACGGCCCCACAGTGAGATTTGATGTTCAGAGGCAAGGGCAGCGCCCAGCGCCGTGCCCCAGGCTCCGGCACCCAGAATGGCAAGCCTCATAGGCCCCAGAGCTGGCTTACCTTGATGAATCCGGTGGCGCCATTGTTATGGCGCACTTTGGCCCAACCCACCGCCATATCGACCAATTCCAGGAAAACGCTTTTTTCGGCAGTAAATACGACCGGTGAATTCTCATTCGCAGCCTGGCGCGCTTCGGCACCAGCTACTTTGACCATCACGGTATGGCGTTCTGAAAGATGGTTGTTCTCGATCCAGGCAAACTCGCCGGTATCGTCGCGAACCTTGGTCCACCCCTCGAGTTTGACGACAACCTCAACCGGGTAGCCTTGGGAGAGGATGAAGAGCTTTTGCGCTTTGGTGGACGGAGCGTCGTACAGGATCGCAGCCGGTTCGGTAACGGACCGAAAATCCAGCGCCGCCACATTTGCGCTGGCAAGCAATCCCGCCGAAACGGCTGCTGACCATAGCCCGCGGATCATGATGGCCTCCTTCTACTAATGCGTGGCGCCTGCCCCGGCCCGGACGTGGGTCTTTGCCTCGCGTTGCGCCTGAAAGATCGCTTCGAAGTTGACCGGATTCAGCACCACCGGTGCAAATCCGGCGCGCACAACCGCGTCGGAAATGACCTCGCGCACGTAGGGATAGAGAATGTTGGGGCAGGTTATGCCGAGAACGGGTTCGAGTTCCTCCTGCGGCACATTGCGAATCTGGAATACGCCGCCCTGGCTTGCCTCGACGAGAAATACGGTCTTTTCGGCAAGCTTGGCCGTCACCGTGACGCTCACCACAACCTCGAAATAACCCTCATCGATCGGATTGGCACTGGTATTCATCTGGATCTCGACCTGGGGCGTATCGCGTTCGAGATAGATCTTCGGTGCATTCGGCACTTCCACCGAAAGATCTTTTACGAACAGCTTTTCAATCAAGAACACCGGCGGGTTGGGCTGCTGGCTCATGGTGAGTTGTCTCAGTGGGTAGTTAAGGGATCAGGCGGCGGATTGCCTGGCTTCGTCCCGCAACAGCGGTTCGAGCCCGCCGGCGCCGTCGAGCGCCGCGAGGTCATCGAAGCCGCCGACATGCCTGTCGTCTATGTAGATCTGCGGAACCGTGCGCCTGCCGGTACGTTCCATCATTTCCGCCCGCCGATCGGGCTGCAGATCGATGCGAATCTTCTCGATGTCCGCGACGCCTTTGCTTTTCAGCAACCGTTCGGCGGCGACGCAATAAGGACAAACCGCCGTGCAATACATGGTGATGCGCGGCATTATTTCTCCACCGGCATGTTGGCTTGCTGCCAGGCGCCGATGCCTCCGGCCAGAACGACCACTTCGGCAAAACCGGCCTTCTTGAGCAGCGCGGTGGCCGCGTGCGACCGTGCTCCGGTCTGGCACACGATCACCGCCGGGCGATGCTTGAATTTCTCCAGCTCCCCGATCCGCTTGTCGAGTTGCGCGAGAGGAATATTCCTGGAGTTCGGCGCATGGCCCGCGCCGAACTCCGCCGGCTCGCGCACGTCGATCATGATCGCCTCCTTACGATTGAGAAGTTGCACCGCCTGCAGCGCACCGACTTCGGGCACGCCGCTCAGGCGCCGATTGATCAGGGGCCATATCAGGATGCCGCCGCTTACGACGGCCGCCAATACCAGCCATATATTGTTCAGTACGAATTTCACTTTTCTGTTTTCTCGTCTTGTCGCTGCGCATAACGCAGCAACGCCTTCATCCCGGTTTCGCCGGATTTTTCCAGCGCCTGTGCAACCTTCAAAATTTCCCCGCGGTCGTTCGGGTAATTGGCAACCGCCAGGTCCCACTGCGCGCGCATTCCCTCCTGGTCCCCGGAAATCGCCAGCAACAAGGCCTGGCGGTAGGCAAAATCATTGGAAGGCTGGAATCGCATCGCGCGCCGGTTAAGCACGATCTTGTCCTCCAGATGTTCCCGATTCAGCAACATTCGCCGTGCCAGCGCGAATTCGATGAACGGAGCGAACAACGAATTGCGCTGCAAGTCGAGCAGAATCCGAACGCTACCGTCACCAGGACCTGATGCCGCAGCAGGCTCACGAATCGGGGTGCCCTGCAATGCCTGCAGGATGCGATAGTCCCGATACACGTTCGCGAACGCAAACGCGCCGAGCAGGACGACCGCGCACAGGATGATCCTCCCGCCGGGCTTTTCATAAGCCTGCGCTTCGCGTTCGGCTGCGCCCAGGACCACTGCGGCGATACCAAGAAAATACGCATACCACAACGGATACTCTAGCATACTGTGCAGCCCGAGCACGCCGAGCACCGCCGCCATCCACCACAGCGCGGGATCCATCTGCGCGCGTCTCAAAGACCATCCCCACCACGCCAATCCGCCGAGCAATACGATCAGTCCGCAGACACCGAATTCGGCAGCGACCTGCAAGATGAGATTGTGCGCGTGATCGATGATTCCATCGTCGATTGGGGTGCCCGGGATTTGTCCGGTCAGCAAAAAATGATTCCATGCGAATTGCTTGAACCCGACGCCAAATAGCGGCGCCGCGCTGAACATCAGCCAGGCCTGGCGCCAGAAATGCAGTCGTATCGGCGACAACATTCCCATCGACTGAACGCGCGCGCCCATGGTTTCCACCGCAATCGAATGCTGCGGCACCAGACCAGCCATTGCCCACTGCGCGACCAGCAGGCCGGCGGCAATGACAAGGCTGAAACCGAGCAGCCGCTTGAACTCCGAAGAGGGCCGCGGCTTGCCCATTACCGCGGAGAACGCGACAAATACCGCCGCATACAGCCAGACGGCGCGCGAGCCGGATATCGCGAGAACGGCAAGCAGGATGGCGCATACACAGGCAGCCGGGACCAATCCGAGGCGGCGCGTGCTCCAGAGATATCCAGCCGACGCAAGGCCCGCGCAAAGATAACTCGCCAAGTGGTTGGGTTGTCCGGTATTGGCGTAAATCCGGCCATGCAACTGCGGCAGCAGGAATGGCGCCAACGGCGTTTGCACGCCATAAAGCTGAATCAATCCTATGAGTGCGCTGATCACGCAGCCGGCGACCAGAAACCAGGCTAACGTCGCGACAAATGTTGCTGCACCAAAAGCCTGCACCAGCCTGTTGGCCAGCATCGCCAGGGCTGCGGCCCACAGGACGTATAGCGCACCGAGCAGGTTCAACTGTGCGTAAACCGCCCTGCCCAGGGCAATCTGCAACACCATCAGTCCCGCGAAACCAAGAAACATCAGGCTGATGCGCGGCAGGCGCATGCCCGCCCACAAAGATCGTGCCGCCATCAAAGCGACCGCCGCCAGACCCAGTGCCACAGCCACGGCTTCGCCATAGAAGCTGGAAATCGGCGGATAGAATATCGGGCTCAGGAAGGGCAAAACACAGCCAAGTCCGAGCAAAGCCAAGGCAATACGCGCTGGCAGTGCCGGGCGATCCGAAACAGCAACCCTCAAACCAGCCTCCATGATGAATAACGCGGACGGCGGACACCTTCATGGCGCCGTTGAGATCGGCAGGACACTCGCCGATGCGGGTAATACAATTCTATCCGTCGGGCGCGAATGCGTGCGCCTACCTCCAACCTCGCGATCATTACATGTTCCCATGAAAAAAATCGTACTGCTGCGCCACGGCGAAAGCGTCTGGAACAAGGAAAACCGGTTCACTGGCTGGACCGACGTCGATCTCTCCGAAAAGGGCCTCGAGGAGGCTCGCGAAGCTGGAAGGCTGCTCAAACAGGAAGGCTTTACCTTCGACCTGGCCCATGGATCCGTACTCAAGCGCGCGATCCGCACCATGTGGATTGTGCTGGAAGAACTGGATCTGACATGGATCCCCCAGCAGCTTTCCTGGCGATTGAACGAACGCCACTACGGTGCGCTGCAGGGTTTGAACAAAACCGACATGGCAGAGCGCTACGGAGCGGAGCAGATCCTGGTATGGCGCAGAAGTTACGACACCCCGCCTCCCGCGCTCGAACCAAGCGATCCGCGCTATCCCGGAAAAGATCGCCGCTACGCCGATATGAACTCACGCGACATTCCCGTCACGGAGTGCCTGAAAGACACGGTGGCGCGCTTTCTGCCGCATTGGAACGATGTGATTGCGCCACAAGTCAAAGCCGGTGAACGCGTCATCGTGGTCGCGCACGGCAATACCATCCGTGCGCTGGTGAAGTATCTCGACAACGTATCGGAAAAGGACATCGTGGGGCTGAACATTCCGACCGGCATCCCGCTGGTCTACGAACTGGACGACGCACTGAAGCCGCTGCGCAACTATTATCTGGGCGATCAGGAAAAGGCAAAGCAGGCTGCGGCCGCGGTGGCGGCGCAGGCGCGCGGCAAGTCTTGAGCAAAACCCCGAACGGCAATCCCCGATCATTACTGGCCGCGGCCACGGCGCTATTCCTGGCGGCTGGTTCGGCCGGAGCGCAGGCCGGACCCCAGGATGAACTGAAGGATATCCGCGGGCGCATCGAAGCCCTGCGCAAGCAACTGACCGAGTCCGAAAGTTCCAAGGCCGAAGCAGCCGACGCCTTGAAGGATTCAGAGCGGGCCGTCAGCGAAACGAGCCGCAAGCTGTATCAGATTTCCGGCCAGCGGCGTGAAGTCAATACGGCGATGTCGCGGTTGCAATCGCGGTCCCGTGTCGTGGAAAGCGAAATCGCCGACGAACAGGCGACACTTGGCCGGCTGCTCTATCAGCAATATGTCGGTGGACAATCGGACGCGATCAAACTGGTGCTCAACGGCGAAGACCCGAACGAAATCGCACGTCAACTGCATTATCTCGGTTACGTCTCGCGTGCTCGCGCCGAGCTGCTCGCCAGCCTGAGGGAAAATCTCGCCAGCCTCGACAAACTGACCGGCGAGACGCGTCGCAAGAGTTCGGAGCTGCATTCGCTGCAAAGCGAAGAAACACAGCAAATGCGCCGGCTGGAAAAAGAGAAGGCGGAACGCCAGCGGGTCTATGTAAAGGTTTCCGACGACATCGACAAGAGCCGCAAGCAGCTTTCCACGCTCAAGCGCGATGAGGAACGGCTGTCACAGCTCATCGAGCGGCTGGCCAGGGAAGCGGCGCGCAAGAGCAAAAAGCCGGGTAAACGCCTTACCAATCAAGCTTTGCCGAATGCCGATACCGGCTCCGGGCCATTCCGCCAATTGAAGGGCAAGTTACGACTACCCGTTATCGGGGAACTGATGAACCGCTTTGGCGGCCAAAGACAAGACAGCGGCCTGTCTTGGAAGGGATTGTTCATTTCCGCCAAGGCCGGCCGGGAAGTCAAAGCCATTGCCGGCGGCCGGGTAGTCTATGCCGACTGGCTGCGCGGCTTCGGTAACCTGCTGATTCTTGACCATGGCGACGGTTACATGAGCCTGTATGGCAATAACGAGTCGCTGCTCAAGCAGGTCGGCGAAGAGGCTCGGGCCGGCGATACCATCGCCGCAGCCGGCAACAGCGGTGGCAACCCTGATTCGGGTTTATACTTTGAGCTGAGATTTCAGGGAAAGCCTTTCGACCCCATCCCATGGGTAACGTTGAAATAAATTCGCGCGCCTTCGGGCAGCGCATGAGGAGTCATGAAGATGCATAGTAAATTTCGGCAGATTGGCCTGATCGTCTTCGGGGCGATCCTGGGCGTGCTGATCAGCCTGAACTTTTCCGCCGTGGCGCAAAAAAGCGCCGGCCCGCTGCCGATCGAGGACTTGCGCGCATTCACGGAAGTATTTGGCCGTATCAAGAATGACTATGTCGAGCCGGTCGAAGACAAGAAGCTCATTTCCGAAGCGATCAACGGCATGCTATCCGGACTGGACCCGCATTCGGCCTATCTGGATGCCGAGGCGTTCAGGGACCTGCAGGTGGGCACGCAGGGCGAATTTGGCGGGCTGGGCATCGAAGTCGGCATGGAAGACGGCTTCGTCAAGGTCGTGGCGCCGATCGAAGACACGCCGGCCTGGCGGGGTGGCCTCAAATCGGGCGACCTGATCATCAAGCTCGACGATGCCAATGTGAAGGGCATGACGCTGAACGACGCCGTCAAGCGCATGCGCGGCAAACCCAACACGCCAATCACGCTGACCTTCGTGCGCAAGGGTGATACCAAGCCGCGCGTGGTGACGCTGACCCGCGCCGTGATCCAGATCCAGAGCGTGAAAGCCAAGCTGCTCGAACCGGGGTACGCCTATTTCCGCGTCACCCAGTTTCAGGAACACACCGGCGAGACGCTGGCGAAGTACGTCGACAAGCTGTTCAAGGACAACAACGGCCCGATGAAGGGCATCATCCTGGATCTGCGCAACGATCCGGGCGGCCTGCTCAACGGCGCCGTGGCCATTTCGTCGGCTTTCCTGCCGAGCGAAGACCTGGTGGTGTACACCGAAGGCCGCACCGAAGATGCGAAGATGAAACTGTTCGCGCGCCCCGAGTATTACCTGCGCGGCAGCAAGGAAGACTATCTCAAGAAATTGCCCAAGGAGATGAAGACGCTGCCGATGGTGGTGCTGGTCAACAGCGGTTCCGCATCGGCGTCCGAAATCGTGGCGGGCGCACTGCAGGATCACAAGCGTGCAGTGGTGATGGGCACGCAGACCTTCGGCAAGGGATCGGTGCAGACCATCCTGCCGCTGGGCAACGGCACCGCCATCAAGCTCACGACCGCGCGCTACTTCACGCCGAATGGCCGCTCGATCCAGGCCAAGGGCATCACACCGGATATCATCGTCGAAGAAGCGACCGTGACCGAGGGCGAGGCCGCAAGCAGGCTGCGCGAAGCCGACCTGGAGCGCCATCTGGCCAACCCGCAAGGCGGTACGCCCGAAGCCAAGCCCGCGCCGCAACCGCAAGCTGCGGTGCCGCCGGCCGCAACGCCGGCAGTACCCAAGACCGAGGACAAACCGGCCGACGACGGCACGCCGCCGGACATCGTGTCGAAAAACGACTATCAGTTGAACCAGGCGTTGAATCTGCTGAAAGGTCTGCAGATCATCGGCAAGCGATAGCGCTACACCGCAAGCACAGTGACGGAAGGCCCGCCCAGAGCGGGCCTTCCGCGTTAAGATGCCCGCAAAATCCCCTTTCCCAGGCGCAATGGACGACAACCAGCTACTGCGTTACAGCCGCCACATCCTGCTGCCCGAGATCGAAATCGACGGCCAGCAGAAACTGCTCGACGCACACGTCCTGATCATCGGCGCAGGCGGCCTCGGCGCACCGGTATCGCTTTATCTCGCGGCGAGCGGCGTGGGCCGCCTTACGATCTGCGATGACGACAGCGTCGACCTGACCAATCTGCAACGGCAGATCGTGCATTTCACCGATTCGATCGGCGAGCGCAAGGTCGACTCCGCGCGCCGCACGCTGGCGCGCATCAATCCGGAGACCGTCGTCACGGCCATTGCCGAACGCGTGGCCGGCGAGCGACTGGAGCAGCTGGTCCGGACCGCGGATGTGGTCATCGATTGCACCGACAATTTCGCCACGCGTCATGCCATCAATCGCGCCTGCGTGCGTTTCGCAAAACCGCTGGTATCGGGCGCGGGCGTGCGTTTCGACGGCCAGGTCGCGGTGTTCGATCTGCGCAAGGCAGACAGCCCGTGCTATCAATGCCTGTTTCCGGAAAGCGGCGACCCTGAAGAGATGCGCTGCGCCGTCATGGGCGTGTTCGCGCCGCTGGTCGGCATCATCGGTTCGATCCAGGCCGCCGAGGCGCTGAAATTGCTGATGGGCGTGGGCCGGGACCTGACTGGCCGGCTGTTGCTGCTTGATGCACTGACGATGGAATGGCGCAGCGTGCGCCTCAAGAAGGATCCGCACTGCGCTGTGTGCGGCGCGGGAGCGACGGCGCAACGCGAAGCCGCAGCGGCTTGCGCGCGGCCGTAAGACTTCTCACTGCTTGCGAACTTCCACGCGCGTTCGTCCGTTGGCCGCGGACACGTAGATCATCTCCTTGCTGGTGACTTCCTTGAGCTTCCATGCCGCCGCGAAACCCACCGGCATCAGGCTGGGCAGGGTCGAGGACTCGATTTTGGTGTGCAGGTAACCATCGCGCACTGCCCATTTGCCGCTCGCGGTGAAGTAATACACCAGCCGGCCATTCCTGACTTCGTAGTTTGGGCGATCAGGCAGATAGAAATCCGCGGGTACCAGCATGCGCAGTTCGCCCTGCCAGTTGACCCGCCCTCCGGGCAGCAGCGTGAACTGGGATTCGACGATCACGTCATCGGGAGCCACTTCGCGCGAACCCCAAGTGCCGACGACCACTTTCGCAAAATCGTCGTCCGAGGTGCCGCAACCGCCAAGCGATGCAATACTGAATGCGAACAGAAGAGCCCTGACGATCGAGGCGGCGGTTCGCAATGGACCTAGACAAGCGCAGGCCATTGCGCGGCCCACTGCTCCGTGGGGTCGCGCCTGAATCCGCTCTTGGCAAACTGGTGCCAGCGGCCGATCACGAAAGCGATCATGAGATTGGCCTGGGCGGCCGCATCGGTGTTTTCCGGAATCTGTTTTTCGGAAATCGCGAAGCGCAGCGCCTGCTTCAACGTCGCCTCGAGGCGGTCATGCAACTGGTTGATGCGCGCCTGCAAACGCTCGTCCTCGTTGACCAGGGCATCGCCGATCAGCACGCGCGTCATGCCGGGGTTCTTCTTGGCGAAGCCGAGCAACGTGGTCATGATCGCCTCGAGCTGCTTCAGCCCGCTGGATTCTTCCGCGGTAATCTTGTTCACCAGGCCGAACAGGGTCTGCTCGATGAATTCGATCAGCCCCTCATACATCTGCGCCTTGCTGGCGAAGTGGCGGTACAGCGCCGCTTCGGAAATTTCCAGCCGGGATGCAAGCAGGGCGGTAGTTATCTTCTCGCCTTTGGGTTGCTCCAGCATGGTGGCGATGGTTTGCAGGATTTGCAGTTTGCGTTCGCCCGGTTTTGCGGCCATGTTTTCCCCTTAATCAAATCTAAAAATCTTTCACCACGAAGCGCACGCAGTCTTGTAGGGTGGATAAGCGCAACGCATCCGCCGGACAGAATGTGGATGCGCTGCGCTTATCCACCCTACTTGATTTTCGGGGTTCATTAAATCAACCGCGACAACATGCGCGGCAACTCCATCACACTACGAATTTTCACATCCACATACGCCGGTTTGCGCAGTGCGCCACCCACCAGCGCGGTCTTCATGCCCAGCCGTTTCGCCGCCCGCAAGTTTTCCGCACTGTCTTCCACCATCACGCAGCGCGCCGGGTTCAGGCGGTGCTTCTTCAGCAGCCGCACAAAGCCGTCCATCTG
>JANXPQ010000510.1 GCA_025357235.1 Betaproteobacteria bacterium | reverse complement strand
CGGTCCACTTTTTTCGCCCAGCGCCGAAATGCAGATCGGTCCGCATACCCTCAGGAACAATCTGATCGTCGCGCCCATGGCCGGGGTGACCGATCGGCCATTTCGCCAATTGTGCAAGGCGATGGGGGCCGGCATGGCGGTATCGGAAATGATTTCGTCGAATGCGCAACTCTGGAATACGGCGAAATCCCGGCGTCGTGCAGACCACGAGGGTGAGGTCGACCCCATTTCGGTGCAGATTGCCGGTGCCGATCCAGCCGCGATGGCAGAGGCGGCCCGTTACAACGCGGATCGCGGCGCACAGATCATCGATATCAACATGGGCTGCCCGGCCAAGAAGGTATGCAATGTCGCGGCCGGATCGGCTTTGCTGCAGAACGAACCGCTGGTCGGCCGAATTCTCGACGCCGTCGTAGCGGCGGTCGACATTCCGGTGACATTGAAAATCCGCACCGGATGGAATCCGCAAAACCGTAACGCCGTGCGCGTGGCGCAAATCGCGCAATCGGCCGGCGTCGGGGCCTTGTCGATTCACGGGCGCACGCGCGCCTGCGCTTTCATCGGCGACGTGGAATACGACACCATTGCCGAGGTGAAGTCCCGTGTCGGGATACCCGTCATCGCCAACGGCGACATCGATTCGCCGGAAAAAGCCCGCGAAGTGCTGCGCCGCACCGGTGCCGATGCGCTGATGATCGGCCGCGCAGCGCAAGGACGGCCGTGGATCTTTCGCGAGATTCAGCACTATCTGACGACCGGCTGTCACCTTCCGACACCGCAGATAACGGAAATCCGTGACGTGCTGGTACAGCATTTGCATGATCTTTATGCGCTCTACGGGGAACAGGGTGGCGTGCGCGTCGCACGCAAGCATATCGCCTGGTATGTCAGGGGACTCGCCGGCGCCTCGGAATTCCGCCATATCATGAACAAACTGGAAACCACGCAACAGCAGCTCGCCGCCGTGGAAACCTATCTTGCCGGGCTCGCAGCCCGTGGAGATCGCCTGACCTATATCGAGGAATTCGCGGCATGATCAACGAAAATGAAATCGCCCGCTGCGTGCGCAAGGCAATGGATGGCTACTTCAGGGATCTGGAGGGCGAACGCCCGTGCGCCATCTACGACATGGTCATGAATTCGGTCGAGAAGCCCCTGCTGGAAATAGTGCTGCACCGGGTCTCCGGCAACCAGACCCAGGCAGCGCAATTGCTGGGCATGAACCGCAATACCCTGCGCAAGAAAATGAAGGACTTCGGCATCAAGTAAAGGCGTCGATGCCGTTCGCGCACCTCCCCCGCCCGTTGCCGACGGGCGGTTTATTTTTGGACCGCGTCCGATGAACAAGCGAAAAGCCCTGATCAGTCTGTCCGATAAAACCGGAGCGGTGGAGTTCGCTCGAGCCCTGCAAACCTTCGACATCGACATCCTGTCGACGGGGGGGACCGCGAAGCTGCTCCGTGAGGCAAATGTGCCGGTCGTCGAAATCGGCGATTACACCGGATTTCCGGAAATGCTGGACGGCCGGGTGAAGACGCTGCATCCGAAAGTGCATGCGGGCATTCTGGCGCGCCGCGACCTGCCCGGGCACATGCAAGCCATGGCCGGCGCCCAAATTCCGACCATCGACCTCGTCGTCGTCAATCTCTATCCGTTCGTGCAGACCATATCCAGGACCGGTTGTACGCTCGAAGAGGCCATCGAAAACATCGACATAGGCGGCCCGACGATGGTCCGCGCGGCGGCGAAGAACTGGCAGCATGTGGCCATCGTCACGGATCCGGCCGACTATCCTGCGTTGATTGCCGAAATGAAGTCGGCCAAGGGCGCGATCAGCATAGAAACCCGTTTTCGTCTGGCGAGGAAGGCTTTTTCGCACACGGCGGCTTATGACGGCGCGATCAGCAATTACCTGACCGCTACCGACATCAACGGCGCAACCAATGCGTTTCCCGAACAAATCAACATGAGCTTCGCCAAGGTCCAGGATCTGCGCTACGGCGAAAATCCGCATCAGCAGGCGGCGTTCTATCGCGATCTGAAACGCGTGCCGGGTGCGCTCAGCAACTACCGGCAATTGCAGGGCAAGGAGTTGTCCTACAACAACATCGCCGACGCCGATGCGGCCTGGGAATGCGTCAAGACCTTCGCGGAGCCGGCCTGCGTCATCGTCAAGCACGCCAATCCGTGCGGCGTTGCCGTCGCAGCCAATACCACGCAAGCGTATCGCCGCGCATTCAAGACGGATCCGACTTCCGCGTTCGGCGGCATCATCGCATTCAATCGCGGGATCGGCCTGGAAACGGCCGAAGCAGTATCGCAGCAGTTCATGGAAGTCCTGATTGCGCCGCGCATCGCCGTGGATGCAGCAGCGGCGCTGGCGAAAAAAACCAACGTACGGGTCCTCGAAGTGCCGGTCGAGAGCGGTGCAAACCTGTACGACACCAAGCGTGTCGGCGGCGGCCTGCTGGTGCAGACACCCGACGCGATGAACGTGCAGATTTCCGACATGCGCATCGTGACGAAGAAACAGCCGTCCGCGCAGCAGTTGGCGGACCTGCTGTTTGCCTGGCGGGTGGCGAAATTCGTCAAATCAAACGCCATCGTATTCTGCGGCGAAGGCATGACCCTCGGCGTGGGCGCGGGCCAGATGAGCCGGGTGGACAGCGCACGCATCGCGTCGATCAAGGCGGAGAATGCCGGGCTGTCGCTCAAAGGTTCGGTGGTCGCTTCGGACGCCTTCTTTCCATTTCGCGACGGAGTCGATGTAGTGGCGAAAGCAGGGGCGGCCGCAATCATCCAGCCCGGCGGCAGCGTGCGCGACGATGAAGTGATCGCCGCCGCCGACGAACATGGTGTCACCATGGTCTTGACCGGCGTGCGCCATTTTCGCCATTGAATCGATATTGCCTTATCCTTCTTCCCACCTTACCCGGGCCTCGCCCCCAACGATTTTATGAATCTTCTCGTCATCGGCAGCGGCGGTCGCGAACATGCGCTGGCCTGGCGGCTGGCACAGTCGCCGCGCATCGGCCGCGTCTACGTTGCGCCGGGCAACGCAGGCACGGCGCGTGAAGACGGGCTGTTTAATCTGCCGCTTACGGTGATTCCCGATCTGGTGCAGTTCGCCCGCAAGGAGGCGATCGCGCTGACGGTGGTCGGCCCGGAAGCGCCCCTGTCGGCCGGCATCGTCGATGCATTTCGCGCCGCCGGCCTGAAGATCTTCGGTCCCACACGCGCCGCCGCTCAACTCGAAGCTTCGAAGGATTTCGCCAAGGCGTTCATGGTGAGGCACCGCATTCCGACCGCTGCATACGCGACGTTCAACGAAGCCAAGGCTGCGCACGACTACGTCGCGAAGCAGGGCGCGCCGATCGTAGTCAAGGCCGACGGCCTGGCCGCAGGCAAGGGTGTGGTGGTGGCGATGTCGCTGGAGGAAGCGCACGCAGCGATCGACATGATGCTGGTGGACAACAGGATGGGAGCAGCGGGCGCGCGCGTCGTCATCGAAGAGTTCCTGGAAGGCGAAGAGGCAAGCTTCATCGTCATGGTCGACGGCAAGCATGTGCTGCCGCTTGCCTCCAGCCAGGACCACAAGCGCCTGCAGGATGGCGACAAAGGTCCGAACACGGGCGGAATGGGCGCTTACTCGCCAGCACCCGTGCTCACGCCGGCCATTCACGCCCGCGTAATGCGCGAAGTAATCCAGCCCGTGATTCAGGGCATGGAAAAGGAAGGCAACCCCTATACCGGATTTCTCTACGCCGGCCTGATGATCAAACCCGACGGCAGCACGAAGACGCTGGAATTCAATTGCCGCATGGGCGATCCCGAGACCCAGCCGATCATGATGCGGCTGAAGAGCGACCTGTTCACCCTGATCGAGCACGCCGTCGGCGGCACACTGCACACGATCGATGTGGAATGGGATCGGCGCGTTGCCCTCGGTGCGGTGATGGCCGCCGCGGGCTATCCGGAGGAGCCACGCAAAGGCGACGAGATAACCGGGCTGCCGCGCAATGGCGACGACTTCCATGTCTTTCACGCCGGAACTTCGCTCCAGGACGGCAAAGTGCTGACCAGCGGCGGACGCGTTTTATGCGTGACGGCGCTCGGGGATACCGTCCGCGTTGCGCAACGCCGGGCTTACGAAGTCGCCGAAGGCATTCATTTTGCCGGAAGCCAGATGCGCCGCGACATCGGCTTTCGTGCAATCGGTGCGAAGAAAAGCACGCTGTAGCCAATGGATACAGCGCTGGTCAGGGACTATCTGACGGACCTGCAGGGTTGGATCATCGGCAGGCTCGAAGAGCTCGATGGCAACCCGTTTCGCCGTGACGAGTGGACCCGGCCGGAAGGCGGCGGTGGAATCAGCTGCCTGATCGAAAACGGCAATGTGTTCGAGCGCGGGGGCGTCAACTTCTCCCAGGTCACCGGCAACGCCTTGCCGGCGTCGGCCACCGCGGCGCGGCCCGAACTGGCCGGCCGATCGTTCCAGGCCATGGGCGTGTCCCTGGTCCTGCATCCCCGTAACCCCTTCGTACCCACGGTGCACATGAACGTGCGCTTTTTCGTGGCGCAGAAACCCGGCGCGGAACCGGTAGCCTGGTTCGGCGGCGGCATGGACCTGACGCCTTACTACGGTTTCGAGGAAGATGCCGTGCACTTCCATGGTGTGTGTCGCGCGGCTCTTGAACAGTTCGGAGAACAGACGCATGCCAGGTTCAAGAAATGGTGCGACGAATATTTCTATCTCAAGCATCGCAAGGAGCCGCGCGGTGTCGGCGGCATCTTCTTCGATGACCTGTCGGAGCCCGATTTCGATACCTGCTTCGCGCTGACTCGCAGCGTCGGCGACCATCTGGTCGATGCCTATGTGCCGATCGTGGAGCGGCGCAGGGACCTGCCCTTTGGCGAAGCCGAGCGCGATTTTCAGGCCTACCGGCGCGGCCGCTACGTCGAATTCAACCTGGTCTACGACCGCGGCACCCTGTTCGGCCTGCAGTCCGGCGGCCGTACCGAGTCCATCCTCATGTCGCTGCCGCCGGTCGTGAAATGGCGCTACGACTGGAAGCCCGAGCCGGGCACCCCGGAAGCAAAGCTCTACACTGATTTTCTTACTGCGCGCGACTGGATCTAGAGCACGCCGCACCACTGGCGCAACCGCGGCTTTTGCGGCAATATCCGCTCGACATTGCAGCAGTCGTACGAAGTCGTTCAAATGCCTCACCGGCTGCGTAAATATCACCGCGGGAGCGCCGGGCCCAATAAAAGCGTTTTACCGCAGGACACGGGGCTTCAAGCGTTACGCTCCGGCCGCCCCGTGTTGCCGGCAGAACTGATCGTGCATCCAGCCAGGCCGTAACCATGTCCAGGAATTCCCACCGCATCATCGTCACCGTCATCGGCAAGGACCGTGTGGGCATCATCGCCAACGTTTCCGCGGTGCTGGCCCAGGCCGGTGCCAACATCCTGGACATCTCGCAGTCCGTCATGGACGAGTTCTTCGTCATGATCATGATGGTCGACGTCGAGCACGCCGGCGTTTCCTTCGGCGAACTCAAGGCCAGCCTCAACGCCAAGGGGGAGGAAATGGGGCTCAGGATCGACGCGCAGCACGAAGACGTGTTCAAGTTCATGCATCGCATCTGACGCGGCTTCGAGCATGAGCGTCAGCCGCTACTCCCCCCAGGAGATCGTCGAAACCATCCGCATGGTGCAGATGGAGAATCTCGACATTCGCACCATCACCATGGGCATCAGCCTGCGCGACTGCAGCCATCCCGATCTCGCCGTTGCGGGGACGAAGGCCTACGACAAGATATGCCGGCTCGCCGAACATCTGGTCCGCACCGGCGAAGAAATCGCCTCGGAGTACGGCATACCGGTCATCAACAAGCGGGTCTCGGTGACCCCGATCGCGCTGGTTGCGGAGAGTTCGGACGCGGACTCCTATGTACTGATGGCCGAGTATCTGGATCGCGCGGCGAAACAGGTCGGGGTCAATTTTCTCGGCGGTTTTTCCGCCCTGGTGCAGAAAGGCATGACCCGCGGCGACGCGACGCTGATTGCATCCATTCCGGAAGCACTCGCCACGACCGACCGCGTCTGCGCATCGGTCAACATCGGCACGACCAAGGCCGGCATCAACATGGACGCAGTGGCGTTGATGGGACGCACCATCGTCGAGACTGCCCGCCTTACCGCCGCGCGGGACGGCCTGGGTTGCGCCAAGCTCGTGGTGTTCTGCAACGCGGTGGAAGACAATCCGTTCATGGCCGGTGCTTTCCACGGCATCGGCGAACCGGAATGCGTGATCAACGTCGGCGTATCGGGCCCGGGGGCCGTGTTGCGGGCCATCGAAAAGGACGGTCAGACCGATTTCGGCACACTGGCCGCGACGATCAAGCGCACGGCTTTCAAGATCACACGAATGGGTGAACTGGTGGGCCGGGCGGCCTCGGAAAAACTCGGCGTGCCTTTTGGCATCGTCGACCTGTCGCTGGCGCCGACTCCCGCGCAAGGCGATTCAGTGGCGCGGATTCTCGAGGCGATGGGTCTGGAGCGGGTCGGTACGCATGGTTCGACTGCCGCACTGGCGCTGTTGAACGACGCGGTGAAGAAGGGCGGTGCGATGGCATCGAGCTATGTGGGGGGATTGTCCGGCGCCTTCATCCCGGTGTCGGAAGATATCGGCATGATCGAAGCGGCAAGCATGGGCGCCCTGACCTTCGACAAGCTGGAGGCCATGACATGCGTATGTTCGGTTGGCCTGGACATGATCGCCATTCCTGGCGATACGCCGGCGGAAACGATCGCCGCGATCATCGCCGACGAAGCCGCCATCGGCATGATCAACCGCAAGACCACGGCCGTGCGCATCATCCCCGCGCCGGGGAAAAAGGAAGGCGACATGGTGGAGTTCGGCGGCCTGCTGGGCCGCGCGCCCGTCATGGCCGTGCACCGCGAATCCAGCTTTGGTTTCATCAGCCGCGGCGGGCGCATTCCCGCACCGCTGCAGGCGCTCAACAACTAGGGCGGGTTCACTTGCGCAACACGCACTTGTCGTACAGGTCGTGCAGGCGATTCTGCGGATCGTAGCGGGATTTCAGCTCCCGGTAGGCTTGCGCGCCGTAGGCGGCATCGAATTCCGGTCTCGAGAAATAGCTGTCCGAATAAAGCGACTTGATGCCGCCGAGTTCTGCGACCTTGCGCTCGATCAGCCTGTTGAAATGCCCCGGAAGCTGCGACTTCTTCGATTTCACGACATCCCAGAATCCGAAGTTCACATAGGTCGTCGCAGGATGCAGCGGATAGAGCGGAAACACGCTCGCGTTCGGGCTGCGAATCGGACAGATCCACACAGGCAGGATGCCAATTTCGCGTTGAAAGGAATCCAGGAATTCGGCGGCGCGGGTGATCGGAATGTCGACATCCTGGATCACCGACTCGCGCCGCACGCCGAACAGCGCATCGAAGCGTTGCGTGATTTTCCAGCGGCTGTTCCAACGCATCATCCTGGTATACGTGCGCGAGTTCAGGCGCGTCCTGCCCGCGAGCCGGCGCACCACCGGATTCTGCACCCCGAAATTCTTCGAGCACCAGAACCAGTCGGTGTCCCAGCGCCATAGAAAATCGTGCGCGGTGAGGTAGTCCATGGCTTTTTCGCGGATGGAACGGTAGTAGATGTGTTCGAATGTGTAGTCGCTGACGAAGGGCGCATCATCGACGAACGTTCCCGCGGTCAGATACAACTCTTCGGGCCCAAACACCACGCCATCGACGAAATCGGCGGCGGAATCGCAAAGCGCCTGCAGGCCGCGGAAATAGGCGGATGCATCGTCGAAGCGCGAATGCTCGATGCGCACGAATTTCTTCACGGGAATCGTTCTGGTGCGCACCCGCAAAGCATAGCCGAGCGTGCCGTAGGAATTGGGAAAGCCGAAGAACAGGTCGCGATGTTCGTTCTGCGGCGTGCACAGGTAGACCGTACCGTCGCCGGCGAGAATGTCCATTTCGAGCACGCCCTGATGCACCAGCCCGTGGCGGAAGGACGTTGCCTCGATGCCGATCCCCGCTACCGCGCCGCCCAGCGTGATGGTTTTCAGTTGCGGCACCACCGCCGGCATCACGCCGCATGCCAGCGTGGCCAGCACCATATTTTCGTACGGCGTCATGCCTTCGGCATCGGCCCACCCGACCGCCGGATCGACACGCAGGATATGGTTGAAGTCGCGCACGTCGAGCCGCGGCTTGCTCGCGCGGTCGCGGTCGCGGAACAAGTTGGAACTCGCTTTCTTCAGCGCCACCCGTCCGGTGGCGGCGTGCATTTGCTGCGCCAGCCGTTCGCGGCGCTCTGCGTAAGTATCCGGAGTACGGGCTTTCGCGACCACAGTCAGCGCCGCTCGTAGAGG
>JANXPQ010000504.1 GCA_025357235.1 Betaproteobacteria bacterium | reverse complement strand
TTGCACACGAGCGCACGCAACAAACTCAAGAGCGCGCAAAAGCGCCCCTCGATCATTGCCGCTTGCTGGATGCAGGCTACGCTCTGGTAATGTCATGAATTATGGAAGACTCAATAGTCATGATTTCGCCCCCAGCCGTTCTGATAGCCTGATGCGGACTGCGAGTCACTACAGGATAAGGGCGCGGTTGCCCAAGGATAAGCGTCGTCTGCCACAAGTAGCTCCCGAGGGCCGGACGACGATGAACTGTGGACACGCTACCCCGCGTCCGACCCCGAACGGCATAGTGCGTCAATAGTCTCGCCAAGCCGATCGGCCGAACGCGCCATGGCCTGAACCAAGTGTGTTGACGCGTCCTTCTCCAGGGCGGAGAACGGCTACTCCCCAATGACAAGCGCGATTCTACATGGGACGATCATCGAGATCCATGTTCATGAGGACCGCACTCGTGCAACCCATTGCATGGTTGCACGAGGCAAGATAGGCTACAAATTAGTCCGCTAACTGAGGTGACAATCGCCCCTCTATGATCGAGCCCCGATGCATTTCGATGCGCCTGTAATTCACGTCACCTGTGACGTGCGCACTCGGACGGAACTCGATGGCCTGATTGCTCGTCACCGGTCCAGTGATGGAGCCAGCTACCACCAGATTTGAGACTCGCACTTCGCCGTCAATGCGCGCTTTTTCGCTGATCACTAATGTGGCGGTCTGGTCGGATGGCGCGCCAACGCCGCCGGCAATGCTGCCGTCCACGTACAACGTCCCGCTAAATAGAACCTGTCCGTCAATATGTGTGCCGGGACCAATGATGCTGCCTTGTTTGATGTTCGACCTGTCATCCTTGCGAATCACATTGCTCTCCCCGAGCTGCCGCTCCCCATGCAGCGAAAAAATGTTCAGAACAGGCGAGTAACGAGCGCGCCAATTCCAAAGTCCGGGCTGCCATCGGCGAAGCCCTGCAACAGATAGCCCTGCACTTTCCAGTCCCGGTCAAGCTTGTAGTTGACATAACCGGTCAGCTCCCGCCGCTCGCCGCTGAAGGCTGAAGCAGCCTGGCGCAGATCGAGTATCAACCCGCCGCTTAGCCTGTCATCGAACTTGTAGCCAGCGCCGAGTGCCGCATAGAAAACATTATCCAGCGGTATGGCGCTGGAACTGCCCAGAATGCTGTAACCGAGCGTGGCAAACCCGGTGACACGACCAAAGGCTTGATAGACGTCGACCTGCGCCGAATAGTCGTTCTCGCCGGTGCCCAATCCCTTGTTTCGATCGGCGGTACCGAGCTTGATCTTGCCGGTGAGATCAATGATGGGCTCGGACGCGCCTCCGGCGAAGAGGTTATACGTCGCCGCGCCGGTAATATCGCCGAGGCCCGATTGGGTCGACGTACCGCCGGTCGCCGACGTGCCCCCGCCATTCCCGCGCCCGATGCCGGGCACAACGTTTCCCGGACCCGTCACCTCGATGTAGGGAACCGTGAGCTTGTAGGTCCAGGGCCCGGTTTCGTATTTTCCGATCACGGGGATTGACAGGATGTCGGTCGATGTCGACTGACCGTAATCGCCCGAGCTGTAGTCGAAGCCGGTGGAAAGGCTGAATTTCCCGTCGACTGCCCACGCTCCCGCGCTGGCAAACACGATGACCAGGGTCGCGCAAAGACGCGCCGTGAAATGACGAAGGTTCATGTTCCCTATAATCCGATCTGATTGGAATTGAGTGGATAAATGAATTGAACTGCGGCACGCCAGAACCACAGCTCAACCCGGGGGTCCTGCAATCCAGGAGATTACTTGCCAGCGCGTTCCGGACGCTCCGGCCGGGCCGGACGTTCGGGTCGCTCAGCCTTGTCCATGCGACCCACTTCAATTCGCTCGGGCCTCGAAGCCTTGTCGTCAGCGTCGGCCTTTTCGGATTTCTCCGCCTTTTCCATCTTCTCTGCACGCATCGGCCGCACCACTTCTCCGAGTTTGAATCCCATCGAATTGGCGATAGCACCCCAGCCCATGCCCTGGCTGCGCAATGTCAGAACGCCCGCCAGAGTCGTGGAGCCGGTAGATGTCGTAATCGTCCCGCCAGTCAACGCCGCCTGGAGCTGGGCCGACGTTGGCTGGGTTATGCCTTGTTGCAAGAGCTCTTGCCGCGCGAGTGAGAGAGCAATGTTGATATTGCCGAATCCCATGGGTTTTGTGGACGGCGTGATGGTCGTGCTCGTTCCGCCACTGTTGGTCAGGGTGATGGGCGTCCCGTTTCGGAGCCCGTCGATCAATGCCAGCGCATTCTGTGTCGATCCGGCGAAAGTGCCGAATTTCTCGACGAGTTCCTCAGTGGGAACAGCTACCGCTGCACCTGCTGTCGTCGTGCTGTCAGCCGCGTCGGCTGCACGAAGAGCTCCGCCGCCCACGACCGCAAATCCCAGCGCGACGATGCCCAACACCATCCTTAAATTGTCATTACGCATGATGAAATCCTCCGTCCTGATATAACGTATGCGATCCAATAGACAAGCGGAATTATCGGATTGTTTCCGGTGCGATCGCAATCATTACGTCACCGATGTCGCCGCTTGGCGACATCCTTGCGAAAGAAAATTTCTGGAACAAAAAGAGTCAATCGTCTTTGTGTTTTCCCTTTCCACGGCCTTTTCCTTTGCCGGGATCGTCATTCGACGCCTCCCCGAACTGGAAGTCGCCACGCTTGAGCGCGTGGAATTCCGGTGACCCCGGCTTGATGCCCAGATCCTTTGCCATCGCCCCCCAGCCCTTTCCCTTCCCGGACTGATAGACCTCCATCACCTTGTCTGTCGGCTGGCGGGCCATCTTGCCCAATTGAAAAACCATGAATGCATCGGCGGGTTCCTTGACCGTACTGATCACGACCTTGACCTGTGCGTCGGGAATACCAAACTGCGCGCTGATCTTGGCCGAGAAACTGGCAAGGTCGCTCTTGGCCTGAGCGTTAAGCTTGCTTAAGAAACCGTCAAGGCCCCCTCCTGCCGTGGCATGCGCAGAAAAGAGTACACAGAACAAAGCAATGAGAATTTTTTTCATCGTGCTGGTCCCCTCTATTTGGATAACCGCAGAAATTTTAGCCCAACAAGTACGGCTAATGCTGTCGCCGAATTGACCCGGCTCTGACCGGACTACCAAGATTCAAGTTCGCGCATTCGTGAACTTCTAATCTTCGCTATTCACGTTATTGCCACCATTGCCAAGCTCCTCAGTCCGGCCAGCGTTGCAGACGCTGGCTCAGCGTGGCTTAAGCGTCAGCGCGCGATTAGCAATCGTTCCTGACAACGCGCCCCAAGATCCTACTACGCTCACGCCCCTTGTTCTCGGCTTTACCACCACTTCGTCAGCCCGTACGGTATCGCGAACCTTCAGGCTACTTCCGGACTAATCCAAGTTACCCGCTCACACAATCAGGCCCGGTTTCGATCCGTAACTACACAATATCGGCCGGACGACCCGTAGACTTCGCAAGGTTTCCTTGAAAACGGGCGACCCTAGAATGACCAGGCCAATGCACGTGGCGTGTCCATCCAACAGCGCCAACCCACGTGAGGTCGCACTGTCAGATCGCAGTTAACTGCCCAAGACTGGCTCAGATTCACTCGATACAGATATTTGTGCGACTCGCACATTGCGTAGAGTCCGGTGCGAGAATAAACTCGCCCGGTACAATCTATGGTGCTTGGACACGTATAGCTCACCACATATAGTCGTCCCGCGAGTGTCTAAACAAGAATTTCCACTGGCGAAATGGCTGATGATAGCGGCCTTGGCTGGAATATCCCCAGTTTGGACTGCTCTTGCCGCACCCGTTGACCTTTGGCGAATCAATGTTCAGTCCCGGCAGGGTCAGCCTCTGCGGGCAAGCGCGCGGTTAACCGCGCTACCGCAGGAACATCTCACTGACGCTTGTCTGTCGCTCGGGACACTAACTGATGCGCCCGGTTCCGATCTGCCACTACTTCAATCCGCCCAGCTACGACTCGATGCTTCCGGCACAGTGGTCGAAATCCGCACCGAGGAAGCCATTCAGGTTCCGGCCCTGGCGATGACCCTTCGGGTTCAGTGCCCCGGCACACCACTGTATGCGCGCCATTTCAGAGTGTTAATCCCCCCAGGGGAATCTTTAACACCAGACCTAACACCGACCGGTCGCGGTTTTCATTTGAGGTTGCGCCCCGGCGATACGGTCGAGACCGTGGCCGCAGCGCTGTTTCCAAGCCAACCCAGACTGCGTCAGATCATGGTGACGGAGGTCATTGCCGGCAATCCGTCCCACTTTCCGGACGGCCGGATCCGAGACGTGGCACCCGGGACGCTCCTATGGTTTCCGGACCTGCACGATCTTGGTAAGTCGATCCGACCCTCGCCCGCTCCGAATGCACCTATGCGGCAGCCTGTCCATATGGCATCCGTCGGGCACGCCACAATCGCCGGTGCGCCCCTCCCGCCCAAAGCACAAATGCGTGTTGCCGCAAGAACGCCAAACCAGCGTCGCTCACCAGAATCGGCAGGCACACTCGGCCCACGGGACTGTGGTCAGCCGCTGAGCCGTGGGGCGGATTCTGCGGTTGTCGTGGCATCCCCCGAACTTGAAGAAAGGACCCTCGGCCTCGAATCCGGACTCACGCAATTGCGTCAAGACCAGGCAGGGTTAGATCTGCAGGTGACCGGTCTGGAACAGTCGCTGCAGCGGTTGCAAAAGGCGGTCGCCGCAGTACAGACTTGCCCGGCTATCCCGACACCGCCGTTGCCCGCTGTGCCGGTTCCCGGATTAGAGATCAGTACGATGGCGAAGACCCAACCCACGCCTTGGTATTTCTGGATCGGTTCCGCCGCACTCGCCATGGTTACAGCCGCTGCAGGCTTCGCCTTCGCTCGCCGCTCGTACCCTCACTCTTTTGCCAAGGACGATGAACCTGTCAAGCCTAGCAGGCCTGCCTTTGCCGATACCGAGGGCAAAATCAACTCTACATTCAGCCCGGACGAGCTCTCAGCCCCACGTCCCGTCACGCACTCGCGCTCGGGACCGTCTGTCGTGGCAGACGCACCCCCACACAAGAGCAATGATCGGTCTCTTGACCGGCAGTTCGATGCTCGCCGGCCTTCGCCGACCTTGCCCGCTGTGCAAGACCCGCCCAGCACACCCCAAATATCGTCGGCGCGACTTTCCCGCGAGTTGCTACACGAATTAGACCAGGCACTGGACATGACGCAGTCGATGTTCAACGACGTCGATCGGTTCATCGCCTTGGGCCGCACGAAGAATGCGTTGAGCCTGCTGGAGTTCCAGGTTCAGAAAAGTCCCGACGACCGAAACATCTGGATCAAATTGATGGCAGTCTACCGGCAGGCCAAGATGAACGCGGAACTGGAGCAAACGGCGCGCGAATTCCAGCAGCATTTTTCGCCAGATCGCTGAAGCGCCATACGCTGAGGATCATCCGACTACTTATAGAATCGTCTAATGGCGCGACGCCAATCTTTGGATACCGGTGCATGAATATTTGCGACGAGCGCGTGGCAAGAAGAAGCAAATCAAGTTAACTCGTGCACCTCGCATCCCGCCCGCTTGCCGATGACGATAAGCCGTAAAGCATTCGACCACAACATAATGGAGCTTCCGCGCCAAATGAATCGTGAAGAATTTAGCGAATGGGCTTTGCAGCAGGTGCCTGCAACATTCACCGCGCCAATGCTTGCGATGCTGAGTTTGCGAACGCGCGGCTTAGACTTGGCGGGCCTGTCGGCGACTTTGGTAGATACCTATCAGAAACTGATCACCAAAGGCGCCGACAATGGAGTCACCGAAGACCAGGCGATCGCCTGGCTCAGGACTGCACTCGAGCATCGAGTGCTGAACGGCAGCGGATGATAGTCTCCTTGAACAGCTAGGGAATCTTAAGATTATGAGATCGCTAATAGCCTGCAAGACGGCGATCTCGGCGGGAGGTGCACTCCAGCTGATTGCGATCACGTTTATGTCTTCCGGGATCTCGCCGAGCGCGACGCAGATCAGTTAGTGAATCGCAAAAGACTCCTGAACCTCTTGATAATTGTCAAACGCAACTACTGTACGTGGGGCGAGGCGCGAAAAGAACTCCCGAAAGAACTGGGCTTTCCCCGTTTTCACGGACACATTGCAAAGCTGGCGAAGCGTCTTTCGAATTCCATCGGACTGATTTGCCCCAGGGTCCCCCTCCGGGATATTACTTCGTTAACTCAGATTTGGCAGGAAAAGCGCGAAGACCGCCAGGGTGCAGGCGTCTTACGAAACGAAGTGTCTGACGAGCAGTCCTCCGCCCCAGAAGATCAACGCCCATCCGCCAGTCCGTCCGAACCGGTCTCCGCCGGGAAAAGCCTTCTCGATCAGTATGAAGCCGGTAAGAGCCACCATCCATCGTAGATCCATGACGCCAAGTGCGAGCGGCAGCAGCATCAGAGCCCAACAGCAGCCGAGGCACGTAGCCCCGTTCTTCAGCCCCAGCGCAAATGTGCCGGACCGTGACTCTTGCCATGCGCCGAGCAGGAAACGCACCGTCGAGCGACAGCCGATAAGGCATGCGCGTTTGAGCGGAGTGAACTGAAATACGCCCGCACCAATCAGGAACAGCCCGCTCATAATTGCGCTGGCGCTCTCCATCATCGGAGTGATCAGTGCGGTTTCCAGCAACGCCCATTGCAGAACTGTGGCGGCGAGACTAAATCCAACCCACACGGTCAAGTAGCCGATAACGAGGAGGCTCGTGCTCACGAGCCGCCGCCCATTTTCGCCGCGGGCGCGCTGAATGCCAATGTAGGTGAGCACCATCGGGACAGCCGATGGCAGCATCATTGCACTCATCATGATCGTCCACATTAGAAGCACCAGACCCAGATCCGCAATGCTCCAGTTGGTCATCGCCGGCATGATCACCATGTCCGCGCCGACGTCCATATGGCGCATGCCCCATTCCATATGAAGCATGTATGCCCACGACAATGTGGCCAGCCCAGCGAGAACGCCGAGCACCGCCACACGATCTCCTGCTCGAAGCCGGGGCGCAACTTGGGCTGCATTACCCATCATCAGGCTTGGTACGTGAAAGGCGAAAAGAAGCCGTTTCGGCCAGACAACTCCCAGGACAACCCGTAGTCGCGGTAGCTGAGGATGTGGGAGGGCGCCACGACTGCAGGTGTTGCCGGTACCAACGCGACCGGGTTTCCGCTTATCAAAACCGTTCCACCGCCCTGACCCTGCATCGCCTCAATTTCCATTTGTCCAATGCCTTCGATGCGCATCCCGCGCCGTGCCCCGTTGGCTGTGTAATCGAGTTTTGCCGCCCTCACCCCTATAACTTCACCAATAAATCCTGCGAGTACACTCATGTGTCCGCCCGCTTGGCCCGAGAAGATCGCGGCGAGCGCGTCGCGCTGCTTTTGGTTGCCTCGCTCGTCGAGGTAAAGCGCGACCCGCCACTTCGTCTGCAGCATATGCCCGGGCGAAACCACGGCCAGGGCGGCATTGAGGCCGTCGAGTTTGACGTCACCAAAGCGTCCCTGGTCGATGTGCCAGCCGATCAGCACCGTGCAATTTCCCTCGGTCGGAGCACTACCGAAGACGCAAGGGCACGCGGCGGCGCAGTTGCAGGATTCGAGATAATTGCCGGAGACCTTCCATGATTTTTTGTCTTCCGCGGCTTCGGCCGAAGCGATGATCCGCGACGGCAGCATCGCAATTGTGGCCAGTGCGGCAACCGCCTTCATCCAATGACGTCTAATCAGGTTATTCATGCGACCTCCCTTATGCGAAGACAATAATCAATTCAAGCGGCGCAACATCGCGACTCGCCTGCAGTTCTTGACGCTGTACCGACCATAGCGGACACTTGAGCCGTACGACATGTACGGTTGTCCTTTACATTTGGCGAACCGGCACGGTCGAACGACCGGTACAGTGCTGACGGGACCATCGTAACGGGAGGAGACTATTCGCATGATGTCTCTGAGCATCGACCCACGAGATCGCAAGCCGTTGGTGGAGCAGATCGTCGCCAGCGTAAGTGAACAGATCGAAAGCCGTGCCCTAGTGCCCGGGTCACGTCTGCCGTCAATTCGTAATTTTTCCAAGGATCACAAAGTCAGCCGGTTTACGGTTGTTGAGGCATACGATCGTCTGGTTGCCATGGGATACCTGCGGTCGCGGCCGGGGTCCGGATTCTTCGCGGCCGGACGAATCAACGGTCACGCATCGGCCGCAACCCCGTCCGTACCGGACCATGACGTGGGTGTGGTGTGGTTGTTCCGCCGCTTTCTCGACGAGCACGAAGAGCGCGTGCTGGCGGGCGGCCCGTGGCTTCCGGGCGACTGGATGGATCAGGCTGGACTGCGGCGCAATCTACGCTCGCTCGCCCAGACCGGCGCACAGCATCTGCATGCCTACGGCATCGCCAAGGGTTACCTGCCGCTGCGGCAGCAACTTCAGGTAAAACTATCGGAGTTGGGTATGGGGGCGGAAACCGAGCAGATTGTGCTCACGCATGGGGTAAGTCAGGCGCTCGATCTAACGATGCGCGCTCTTTTGAAGCCCGGAGATTCGGTACTGGTGGACGATCCGGGTTACTACAATTTTTTCGGCAATCTGCGCGCCTACGGAGTGAAATTGTACGGCGTGCCGCGCAATCCAGATGGCCCGGACCCGGCGGCGCTGATGCATCTGGCGGAAACGCACCGGCCGAAGCTGTACTTCACCCAGTCAGTGATGCAAAACCCCACCTGCAGCGACATGAGCCCGGCGGTGGCGTTTCGCGTGTTGCAGGCCGCGGAAAAACACGACTTTCTGGTGGTGGAAGATGACGTTTTTTGTGACCTGCAACCGGCGCCGACCCAGCGTCTTGCCACGCTCGACCAACTGAATCGGGTGATCTATATCAGCAGTTTCTCCAAGACGCTGTCGGGAAGCCTGAGAGTCGGTTATGTCGCCTGCCGACGAGACCTCGCGGAAAAGATTACCGACATGAAAATGCTGTCTTGCATCACCACTTCGCAAATGGCCGAGCGTCTGGTTTATCAGATGCTAGTCGAGGGCCACTACCGAAAGTTTCTCGAGCGCCTGAGGGAGCGCCTTGAGGTGGCGCGTACGCACGCTCTGAAGACAATGGAAGAAATCGGCATGAAGGTCTTCGTCGAGCCCTCCGCCGGAATGTTCGTCTGGGCCCGGTTTCCCCAGATCGAGGATTCAGCAGAGTTGTCGAACCGCGCGTACAAGAAAGGAATCATTCTCGCGCCAGGCGCCGTATTCCGGCCGCATCTGGAGCGGTCAGCCTGGATGCGCTTCAACGTTTCAGTTTTCGATACACCGCTTCTTCTCAAATTCTTGCGCGATTTGGCCTGACGCCTTGTTACAAGATGCTCGGAGCCGTATGGGCCGGCACTACATATTCCGGTTCTCAATACCACTCGCATAGCCGGCGGGAGTCTGCTCTGCAGGCTAGAGGACTAGCTCAACGATACTTAGCAATTTCTCATGAGAAACGTTCAGTATTTGGATGAAATGACGGCACTGCTTATGGAAGCCAAACCACGGCTTGCCGCAACACATCGATTGGAGTTCAAAAAATGCTTTGGAGCAGTCGCTGGGTACATCAATGGAAACATTTTTATGTCTTGCGGCAATTTTGGAATCGCTCTCAAACTGCCGCCGAAAGTTCTCGACGTGTTATTCAAAGAATCCGACGTAACGCCGTTAAAATACTTTCCCAATGGCCACGTGAAGAAAGCATACGCTGTGCTCCCGCGAAGAATTACAGGAGACAAGCAGCGGTTTAAGAAACTTCTGGAAAAAAGCATCAACCATTCTTCATCAGGTACTGTCAAGTTGCGAACCTAATTTGCAAGGCAAGCAAGGTGCGCGCTCTCGCACGTCGCGTCGGAGGCTGCGTTGGCACACACGGGTCACTGTCGCGCCGCTCATACCCGTAATCTTAGACCAGGACGCGAACCGCCCAGCCATTAATGTTCGATAGTGGCACGCCCGCATACCATGGCGATCAGGTCGAAAATGGTTCGACACTTGTGCATGCGCCGACAGGAAGCGCTGGGCCTGCCTCATCGACTTGAATCGGCGCATGGGCGCGTTCTCTCACGCGCGTGGGCTGGTGCAAGTTCTCGGCCCGGTTATTCAGCCCCCGCCCACGATGACGCGCAACACCGGGCATTAGATCCTTCTTTGCCGATGCGTAGCTGGCGAGCTTATCGTTCACGATGGCCCGCGGCACATACCGATGACTTTTGAGCGGTTTGCGCAAAAAGCGCCTTGCGGCCTTCCCATTCTGTCGCTTCTGCACCAGCACGTCGAGCACTTCCCCGCTCTGATCGATTGCGCGCTACAGATACACGAGCTCCCCCGTTGATCTTGCAGAAGACCTCATCGAGATGCCACATGCCTCCGGGGCGCCCTCGTCGGCGCCGCAACCTCCTTGCATAATCGGCGCCGAATTTCCAGACACCACAACTGGATCGCCTCGTACGAGACGTTCACGCCCCGCTCCAGCATCATCTCCCGGATATCGCGAAACCTCAGGCGGTAGCGAAAATTCTGCCACACGCAGTGAGCGATAATTTCGCACTGCAAGCGGTATCCACGGTAGCTCGGTGTGGTTGAGGTATCCATCTAGCCATTGCATCATCCCCTACCCTATTGACAATAACCGCGGGATCTCGAGTCTTAAGTCGATGCGTCGCTGGCACGTCGCCGGTAGACCCCGGGCCCGACTCCGACGCGTTGCTTGAATGCCTTGCCGAACGCAGCTTCCGAGCCGTAACCGACTTTTTCGGCTATGGCCGCAGTGCTAAGACGGGTTTCGCGCAGCATCTGCCGTGCTTGTTCGATCCGCCACGCGCTTAGGTACTGCATTGGCGTTTGCCCTACCAGCGCGCTGAATCGCGCTGTAAATGCGGAGCGCGACATGCCCAATTCCGTGGCAAGACTCTCGAGCGTCCAGGGTTTCTCGGGATATTGATGCATGCAGCCTAGGGCCGTGCATACCTTCCGGTCACGCAGTGCCGCAAGTATGCCGTTGGCGTTTTCAGATTGCTGGATGTGCGCGCGAAGAATTTGGATGAACAGTACCTCGGACAGGCGATCAACGACCGCCTCCGTACCGGGTGCTGCGTGTTTGGTCTCGCGCTGCATCAAACTGATGATGGCATCCGCCTCGCCGAACTGCGCCCCGGGCACGTGCATGAAATCGGGCAGCGCCGCGAGCAACGGGTGAGCGCTGTCGCGCCTAAAACGGAAATAGCCGCAGAGAATCGTCACCTGCGCTCCGCCGCCGCCATAAGCCACCGGCCCGAAATTCGCCAGACTCTGGTTGCCGATTATTTTCTCGGGAGAAAGCGCCTTGCCGCGCGGCGTGTCGAGCAACCGGTGTCGTGAGCCATCGAGGAAAACTACGACGTCTCCCGCCTGAAGGGAGATGGGATCCTTTTCACCCGGGCGGGTTAGCCAGCATCGCCCCCTGACCACTACATGGAATTCCGCGTCCGGATTCGCCGGCACCTCCATCCCCCAGGGCGCAGTGAACTCGCAACGGAAATACACGCCGCCACTCAGATGGACGGAGCGCAAGATGTCGCTCAGTGCATCTGCTGGCACGCTTTTGTACTCTTAGTCACACTTTTTAGACGTTTCATCATAGATCGTACAAGTTTACCAGACTAATCTCCTTCCAGCACCGGACCGGCGGGCAACTGTGAGAACCCGCGTACAAGGCAAGTCGCGCGAACGGCGCGCAACTTGGCCCTCGGATCCAAATCACCGACGGAATGAACCAAGAGGAACTCATGAAAGCGATTTTCAGATTGATTTCAAGCATTTTGATGCTGGCCACGTTCGCGCTGCCGCTGGCTGCCGAAGCGGCCAATCCGGTCACCACGATCCATCTCGATCAGTACAACGGTTACTTCTCCGCGAATGAAACGCTCGCAGGGCTCAAACCCGGCGAATACGAATTCGTGGTATCGAACAAGGCCGGAAAGTTGGTCGGTTTCGAATTACGCGGCCTCGCCACCGGCGAACGACTCGACATGTTTCCGCTCAAGCCCGGAGAGACCCATAGCACGAAGGTAGCGATCACCAAGAACGGCTTTCGGTATCGTTGCCCGATCAATCCGACGCCCTGGTACGAAGTCGGCGTCAGCGAGTAACGCGTAGTCCACGTAGCGACAAGCTACGCGACACAAGGACAATCCCTTGGGAGACAAGGCATGACAACCGTAAGAGTCACAAAGAACATCGACGTGAGCCCGCGAGTCGTCTGGAGCACCATCAGCGCCGGAGACGGCCTGGACAAATGGCTACCCGTCATCACTCAATGCCGGCTGGAAGGCAGCGGCGAGGGCGCAACGCGCTACTGCACCATGGCGAACGGCGCCCAACTCAAGGAACGCATCGTCGAGGTGGACCACACCCGCCGGCGATTTCGCTACACGATCGACGAACATCCCCTTCCCGCCCGCAACCTATCTGGCACCGTCGAAGTCCGCGACGCTGGATTCAACAAGAGTGAAGTGTCCTGGAGCGCGGATTTCGATGCCGACGAGCCCCAACGCGCTGAGCTTGAAGGCATGTTCCGCGAGGTCTACTCCGGGGCCATCGACGGCCTCGCCAACTTCCTTCGCAAGCGCTGAGAATGACGCAGCCGCGAGTCGAATCGAGTATGAATCGACGCAAATTCGTACAGGGCATTCCGGCCGCCATGCTCGTAGCTACCGGACCGGGCGTGCCCGCGTTCGCGCGGCAACCGGACCGCGGCACGGCGGCCGGCGCGCAGGTTGCGGCGGCGGAGACGGGTGCACCGCGCGTGATCGTATTCGACGTGATCGAAACGCTGCTCGACCTGAGCGCGCTCGCGCCGCAATTCGAGCACACCTTCGGCGACGCCGCCTCTCTCCACGAGTTCTTTTCCCAAATGCTGCAATCGGCGTTTGCGATCACGGTCGCGGAGATCTATGCGGATTTCGGCTCGGTGGCGAAAGCCGCGCTGTCGATGACGGCGGAACGCAGGGACATCGAGCTCACCGAACAGGGAATGATGCAGATCCTCGGCGGCATCCGTTCGCTGCCCGCGCATCCGGAAGTGCCGGCGAGCCTGAAGCGGTTGCAATCGACGGGGTTCCGGATGGCAGCGCTAACGAACTCCGCACGGAAAGTTCTCGAGTCGCAAGTCTCGGCCGCGGGGATCGGGGCCTATTTCGAGCAACTGCTCACGGTGGATTCCGTGCGCCGGTTCAAACCAGCTGCGGCCGTGTACCAGTCTGCCGCGGCATCGCTCGGTGTGGAAACGAGGAACATTCGTATGGTTGCGGCCCATTCCTGGGACGTCGGGGGCGCCATGCGGGCGGGCTGCGCCGCTGCATTCGTGGCGCGCCCGAGCATGGTCCTGGATCCGCTCTTCGACAAACCAGACATCGTGGGCCACGATCTCACGGAAATCGTGGATCGCATCGTGGCCACAGATGTCCCTGCCAACCGGCATGGTTAGTGGACTTCTGCCACAGCCCGCGCGACATACGGCCGCCGCGGAGCCGGCAATTCAAGGAACAATGACATGCATGCTGCATACGAAATGACTTTGCCAAGTGTCTCATCCGAAACTGCAGATCCGCGCGCCAAGGAAGTGCTGGACAAGGCGCTCAAACAGGTGGGGTTCATCCCCAACATGTACGCCAATATGGTCAACGCCCCCGCAGTTCTGGATATCTATCTGCTGGGTTACAAGCAGT
>JANXPQ010000487.1 GCA_025357235.1 Betaproteobacteria bacterium | reverse complement strand
GCAAGCGTTCTGCAAGGACTGTACGCGCGCGCGCCTCTCAGCGGAGGGTTCGCTTTATACCTGCTTGTTTGCCACAGAAGGAACCGATCTGCGCAACCTCATTCGCGGCGGTGCGAGCGACGATGACCTGTCTGCGGCCATTGCCAAAGTCTGGCGCGCGCGCACCGATCGCTATTCCGAAATACGCACTGCCGATACGGCCAAATTGCGCAAAGTCGAAATGTCTTACATCGGCGGCTGATGGCTTCGCCCGTGACTGGTGACTGGTGACTGGTGACTGGTGACTGGTGACTGGCAAAAAGTGTGACTTGGCCAAATAAGTACAAAGTCAGCATTCCCTCCCGAACACCTCTACTTGAAATACGTTTAAGACCTTGAAAAGAGCCGACCTCGAAAAAAGCAAAGGCAAGAAGATCGACCGCCAGATGAACCAGTCCGCCACGCCTGGCCGTTTCGGCCAGGGCGCGGCCGTCGTGGCGGATCGGCGCGAGCAGCGCAAACGCGACCAGGCCCTCGGTCTCGTGCCGTACGCGATCAAGCTGGAAGGCGATCTGGTAAAACAACTCCACACGCTGGCACAGGAACGCGGAACCGGCCTGAACGAATTGACGGCCGAGTTGCTGAAGAAGGGCCTGAAAGCGAAGTAGCAAAACAATTCTCTGCCATAGCAGGACACCGAGGGCACAGAGGAAATCGAAAAAAAAGGGATGTGAACCGACGTCACGGCCCGCTGGTTTGTTGTTACAAAAAACATGTATCGCTTTCTCTGTGACCTCTGTGTACCCCTCAAGGGGTATTGAAAAGAACCCTCTGTAGCTAAAATCGGATTTTGACTTCCCCGCAACCGCCATGTCCTCCGCACAGACAATCCGCGACCTGACAGCCACGTCGGACTACGACCCGAATTCCATGCCGGTCGAAAAAGCGCGTGAACACATCCGCGCTTTTCTTTCGCCCGTCACCACGATCGAACGGCTGAACATTCGTGCCGCGCTCGGGCGCGTGCTGGCCGAGGATGTGATCTCTCCACTAAACGTGCCGCAGCACGATAACTCGGCCATGGACGGTTTCGCGGTGCGCTTTGCCGATCTGAAGGCTGATGGAGAAGCGACGCTCAAGGTCATCGGTACCGCGTTTGCCGGCAAACCTTACCAAGGAACGCTGGGACCGGGACAGGCAGTGCGCATCATGACGGGTGCGGTAATCCCCTCCGGCGCAGACAGCGTAGTGCAACAGGAACGTGCGAAAGTGTCCGGCGATCAGGTCAGCGTCATGCCGCTACCGAAAAAAGGCACGAACACCCGCAACGCGGGGGAAGATCTGCGCGCCGGCGAACCTGCACTCAGACGCGGGCAGCCTGTCCGGCCCGCGGAAATCGGCATGATGGCCTCGCTCGGCATCGGTGAAGTTGCTGTCTATCGCAAGCTGCGCGTCGCTTTTTTTTCGACCGGCGACGAACTGGTAGCAGTCGGCAAGCCATTGGGTCCGGGCCAAATCTACGACAGCAACCGCTATACGATCTACGGCCTGCTGACGCGGCTGGGCTGCGAAGTGCTGGACATGGGCGTGATCCGCGATACACCCGAAGATGTCGAACGCGCGTTCAAGGAAGCGGCGCAAGCCGCCGACGTGGTGATCACCAGTGGCGGCGTATCCGTCGGCGAAGCGGATTACGTCAAGCAGATCCTCGATCGCCTCGGCGAGGTGCTGTTCTGGAAGATCGCGATGAAACCCGGCCGGCCGCTGGCCTATGGCAAGGTCGGCGATGCGCATTTCTTCGGATTGCCAGGCAATCCGGTCGCGGTCATGGTGACGTTCTATCAGTTCGTGCGCGATGCCCTGCTCCATCTGCAGGGACAGACAGTGGCCACGCCACTACCGACGCAGAAAGTCATCTGCACATCCCCCATCAAGAAGGCGCCCGGCCGCACCGAGTTCCAGCGCGGCATCCTTTCGCGCGATGCGAGCGGTCAGTGGAGCGTGCGCACCACCGGCGACCAGGGCTCCGGCATCCTGTCTTCGATGAGCCAAGCCAACTGCTTCATTGTCCTGCCCACCGATCAGGGCAACGTTCCCGCGGGCGCAGCGGTGGACGTGCAATTGCTCGACAGCCTGATCTGATCGCGTTGCGTCGGGCCTGGCTTACCGGACATTAATTTCAACTCTCCGGTTTTTCGGTTCCGCCACACCGTCTGCGGTGGTCACCAACGGCTCCCGCTTGCCCCGCCCTTCGGCAGTGACATTGTCCTCCGCAATGCCACGCCGAATCAGTTCGGCGCGAACGCGCTCGGCACGCTGCAGCGACAGTTTGTCGTTGTACTGGCCGGCACCGACGGCATCGGTATGACCGATGACCAGGATTTCCGGTGCAGGTCGGGTGGCCAATTCGGCGAATATCTTCTCGATTTCCTGCTCGGACTCCGGCGTCAGTTCGTCCTTGGCTTCCAGGAAGTACAACAGGAACTTGGCCGGCTCGCCCGGCAGGGCGGCTAGAACAAGGGCGAAATCCTGTTTTGCCAATTCAGGATAGTAGGTTGATTCCGTCACCATGCCCGGACCCTCGACCAGCGCCGTCGCATACGCCTTGTCGAGAAGGATGGCGACGCCATCCTGACGAACCATCACGCCACCTATCGAACCATCCTTTTTCGGCAGGATGGTGACCTGGTCGTGAGCCGTCTTCTTCGGAGAAGGTGGCGGAGCCGGGGGCGGAGGAGGTTCCGGCGCGGAGACCTTTACTGGTTCGGGCTGGGACAGCGGAACATCGCTGTACTGCACCGCCTCCCGCTCGGGTTCGGGTTGCGGTGCCGGCCATAGCCAGGAACATCCGGAAAGCAGT
>JANXPQ010000419.1 GCA_025357235.1 Betaproteobacteria bacterium | reverse complement strand
CCGATGTTGCCCACCTCCGGCGATGAATCGAAGGTCGAACACACTTTGTAATGCGTGAGTGGCGCGCCCAGGGACCACAGCTCGCGCAGGACCGGCTCGAGCTGCGCGTCCATTTCAGCCGGGGACATCGCGCGGCTGGTGCCGGCTACGCCGATGCAGCGTAGATTGGGAAACCTCTGCTGCAGGAACTCCGGCGTGGGCGGCGACAGGAACAGCACGGTGCGCAATCCCGACAGGGCGAGCGCCTCCATCGCGTCAGTGGACCCGGTGAAATCGTCGCCGTAGAAGGCGAGCAGCAGATTCGAGCCCATCGCCATCAGCTACGGCCTCCGAATTTTTCGATCGCCGCCCGAAGTTCGGGATGCGTCTGAGCGTAACCTTCCAGCGTCGCGCCGGCAAGTGCTGCCTCCCAGCCCTGCTGCATGCTGCGCACGCCTGCGGCGGTGCCTCCCGGGTGGGCGATGATGCCGCCGCCGGCCAGGTGAATCACGTCGATGGTTTTCGTGGCGGCATAGATGGGCAGCGCCGAGCCGGCCCATTGCGCGGACGAGATAGCCGGCATGACGCGATAGTCGCCCAACAGCGCAGTCAAGCAGTCTTTGATCGAGCGGCTCACCTCATCGTTGGTCTCGTAAAATTTGCTGTTAAAGCCGCCCACGTGCAGATGGTCCACGCCGGCAAGCCGGCACAGCTTCTGGTACGCGGTGAACCCGATGCCAAGCAGCGGGTGGCGCGCCATCGCGCCGAAGTTCGCGCGATGACCATGAATCGGCAGCTCGCAGTGGCGACGCACATGCGCAAGCGCTGCGAAGCCGACGCTGTTGATGTTGATCATCACGCAGGTGCCGCCGTGTTTCTTCACCAAGTCGTGGCCGCGCAGCATGTGGTCCACGTCGCCGGTAATGTTGAAGGCATACATGGCTTTCTTGCCGGTGGCATCGGCCACGCGCTCGATCTCGCCCATGACCGCGGCTATTCGCTGAGCCAGAGGCGCGTAAGGCGGGTCGGCCTGCAGTTCGTCGTCCTTGATGAAGTCCAGGCCGGCCGACGCCAGGTCACGCACGAGCTTGCACAGCGCCTCGGTGGACAGGCCGATGCTGGGCTTGATGATCGTCCCGATCAGCGGGCGACCCGACACTTGAGCAAGCTTGCGCGTGCCCTCGATGCCGAAACCCGGGCCCGGGTATTGCTGCGCGAACGCCTGCGGCAGCTCAAGATCCTCCAGCCGGAGGCCGGACAGTTCCTGCAGTTCGTACAGATTGCCTGCCACGGTGGCGAGCAGGCTGGGCAGCGACGGGCCGAAGTTGTGCAAGGGAAACGAGATGACGATGCGGCCCCGGTGGTACACGGTGCGACCCGAGTCCGAACGCGGGGCCTTGCTGCCGGGCAGGCTCGGCGCAGGTACGGTGTCGAGCGGTTCGATACGCACCACCTGCGCTCCGAAACGCTCCTTCAGTTCGCTGGTTTCGCCGGGAACGGACACGAACGTGCCGCTCGATTGCTCCCCGGCGATCACGGCCGCAGCATGCTCAAGCGAGTGCGGTGTCTCGATCAGATAAGTTGCAAGAACTCGATCTTGGTTCATGACTGCTTCTTTGACCTGGAATCGGCGCTACACGCCAAGCTGTGCCGCGAGATCCATGAAGTCGCTGGCGATGAAGTCCGCAATGCCTGCGCCGTCCTCCGCGGTGTCCGCCTTGCGCTTGGGTCCGAACTCGAGCGGACGCGTGACCAGCGTCGTCCGCAAGCCCGCCTTGCGCGCCGCAATCAGGTCGTCCACATGGGCCGCCACCATCATGACCTGGGCCGGTGCGGGACCTAGCAGCTTGGCCGCGCCGAGATAGACTTCGGAATCGGGCTTGTAATGCGCGAACAGCTCCGCGGACAAGATGCAGTCCCATGGCAGCCCGGCGTACTTGGCCATGTAGGTGAGCAGGCTTACGTTGCCGTTGGACAGTGTCGAGACGATATACCCTTTGCCGAGGCGATGCAGTCCGCCGACCGAGTCAGGCCACGGCCACAAGCGATGCCAGGCGCGGTTGACGTGATCGATTTCCGCTTCGGTCAGTCCGCGAATGCCGAACTGGCGCAGCAGATCGTCGAGGATGAGCCGGTTCAGGCCGTCGATGTTTGTCCACGGGAGCTGTCCGCTGCGCACACCTTTCATCGCGGGCTGGTAACCGGCCCGCCAGGCATCGGCGAAGGCCACCCAATCCACGTCGATGCCTTTGCGCTGCCCGAGCAGTTCTCCCTCCCGGATGATGGAGCCACGCCAATCCACGACCGTGCTGAAGACATCGAAGACCAGGGCGTTCACCGAACTGCGCGGATCGGCTGGCGCCGGACGGTCGGAGGGGGAGGGGGAGGGGTTTGCTGCAGCGGCTACCGCGGCGTTGCCCGCCGCCAGCCAGCCGAGGGATGCCGCGCCTGCGGTAATGAAGTCGCGGCGCGCAAGCGACGCCTTGTCGTGCTCTGAGTTCATGATCTCGCCGCTCCTCCCGGCTATTCGAGTTTTGGGTTCAGCAGATTGAGCCTCGACCCATCTTCTGCCGCAGGTCGCGCCTCGAGGCGGGGCGAAATGTATCCCCATACCCGACTCTCTTTGGCCCACCCTAATGGCTAGGGCGGGCCCCACTGCAGACCGGCATTCTATTCAGGACTTACGCGAAAAGGCTTCCGATTTTACGATTTATTTGGGTGATTTTAGAAAATTTTACTGCACTTGGCTTCACGAGTAGAAGGCTGATTATGTCTGCACGACGATTCTTTTTCCTGCTGCGTTTGGACTCGACTGACGTCGCGATAGCGTTCTCGGCGTATTGTCCTAAAAATCGGATCGAGTCTGAATAAGCAAGGGAAATAGCGCTCTCCTGGTGTTGGCGCGCGTTTTGCGTCCAGTACTTGCAGGGAGCAGATTGGTCTACCGCCGTGTCGACGGCAATGTCCATCGAAGTCGACCGATCGACGGCCAGCAACAACATAAAGGTCGCTAGCTTTTCGGAGGAATCACACGTCAACGCCGACGGTCACCAGAAGTGTCTGGCGAATAATCTGAAACGGAACTCGGAACCCCATCTGCGCCGCCCCTGGAAACTGGGCTTACCCCGTTCTCATGGACACATCGCCAATCACTTTCGGTATAGACGGATTCCGACAACCGCCGAATTTGCCACTGACATGCTATCCGTCAGGCCGCTCGCCTTCCATTACCGGGCATGTAAATCGTCGGCCTATGCCGATGCAGCACTTCGTGAAACGTTGACAACAAAGTTTGGTCAACTGATCGGGCTAGGCCGCAATTGACTCGACCTTCGGTCGACGTTGCCGCCGCGCTTGCCACAAGTCGTAGCCCACCTGCATCTCCAGCCACATCTCGGCACTGGTGCCGAGTGCCGCTTCCAAGCGCAAGGCCATCTCGGCGCTCACTCCAGCACGGCCATTAAGCAACGCCGACAGCGCCTGCCGCGTAACGCCCAAGCGCCTGGCGGCCTCGGTCACGGCCAGGTTCTCCGGCAGGTATTCCCTCAGCACCTCGCCAGGGTGGGCCGGGTTGTGCATACGAGACATGTTTGACTCCTAGTGATAGTCCAAGTAATCGACCAATTCAACATCCTTGCCGTCAAACCGAAAAATGATCCGCCAGTTTCCGTTAACGGTGACAGAGAAGAATCCCTTTTTGTCTCCACTCAGTGCATGAAACCGCCAGCCCGGCGCGTTCATGTCATCCGGTTTTTTGGCATAGTCCAACGCCGTGAGCAAAATTCGCAGCTTCGCAGCATGATGGGCTTGGATTCCCGCCTTGGTTCCGAGGCGGAAAAATGACTCAAGTCCCTTGTGCTTGAAGCCCTTGATCATGACAGAGATTGTAAAGCGTCGCGTTACACTTTACAACCGATGCAATGGAAGACGTCGGACGCTGTGGGTGACCGCCTGATCGCGATTTCGTCACCCACAGATCGCGAAGCAAATTATCGCGGGCGACGACGTGGAGAAGCGTTCGGCAACGATGCGGTTAGCCGCTCTACGAATGCAGACCAGAGATTCAATGGGGGCCGCGAACGCTCCTTACGAACGAATCCCGCCGATTTCTACTTCTAGCTGACCAATCGGCAGTTCGGCAACTCGATATCACAGATGGTGATTTCAAGCTTTCGTCGTCATGTTGGCGTAGTGCGCCCTCTGCCTTGATGGAGCAGGGCCTAGATATGTCTTTATCATGCGCCACGGGCGTCAGCGAATGAAATGATCCGAAATTCAATACAAAAGTGCGTCAATCAAGAACGCATTCTTCCATACTCCAATTCAGGGGACTCTTGTAAACTATTGATTATTGGTGGGTGGTACTGGGATCGAACCAGTGGCCCCTGCCGTGTGAAGGCAGGAAATGTGGGTTTTGAGGTCTACCGGAATCTACCGAGGTCTACTCTCTGCAGAGGAGAAACCCGTAATCCCTCCACTTGCATCCACGGAACTCCATGCTAGTATAGTTTCATACTTACTTTCATACCGAGGCCGTGATGGCAGTCAATCTGAACCGAGTAGACGCGCGTGCACGACTG
>JANXPQ010000351.1 GCA_025357235.1 Betaproteobacteria bacterium | reverse complement strand
CTGTTGAACAACGAAGGGTTATTCACTGTCAATCTGGGCAGCGGCCAGGGCTATTCGGTGTTGCAGATGCTGCACGCGCTGGGGCGGGCGAGTAATCAGACACTGGCCCATGAGATCGTGGCGCGGCGGGCGGGCGACATTGCCGAATGCTGGGCCGACCCGGCCGCTGCGCTGGCCTTGCTGGGCTGGCAAACGCGCCGCAGTCTCGACGATATCTGCGCCGACGCCTGGCGCTGGCAGCAGGCCAATCCCATGGGCTACGCTGAATAGGCGATTAACCGGCTGTGTTAGAATCCGCGCCTGCGCAACACTTTTGCTGCGCTTGCGCAGTGCATTTGCTGCGTCTGACCCGAACAATTTGATTTTTTCACGATGACTATCCTGATGTGGATCATTGCCGCCAGTTTCCTCGGCGGCGCGTTAAGCGTGTTGACCGCCTCGGTGTTCGCTTACGCGGCCAAGCCCCACTGGGTCGGGCATCTGGTGAGCTACGCCATCGGTGCCTTGCTCGGCGCGGCGTTCCTCGAAATCCTGCCGCACGCGCTGGAAACCGGCAATGCGCATACCATCACGGCGACCGTGCTAGCCGGCATCATGGGATTTTTCGTGCTGGAAAAGCTGGTGCTGTGGCGGCACTGCCATGCGGAGCAGTGCGAAGCGCACGACCATCACGTCGACCCGAACGACCATGGCCGCAGTGGCATGATGATATTGGTCGGCAACACCATCCACAATTTTGTCGACGGCGTCCTGATCGCAGCCGCGTTCATGGCGGATACCGGACTGGGCATCGTCACGGCGCTGGCGATCATCGCCCACGAAATCCCGCAGGAAGTCGGCGATTTCGTCATCCTGCTGCATTCCGGCTTCAGCAAGGCCAGGGCATTTGCCTTCAACCTGCTTTCCAGCTGCGCGACCCTGCTCGGCGGATTGCTCGCCTATTTTGCATTGCGTTCCATGCAGGACTGGGTGCCGACGCTGCTAGGGCTCGCTGCGGCGAGCATGATCTACGTCGCGGTCGCCGACCTGATCCCCGGCCTGCACCGGCGCCCGGAATTGCGCGCCACCCTGGAACAGGTCGTATTGATCTCGCTGGGCATCGGCTCAATCGTGCTGGTCCGGTTTTTCGTCAGCGGCGTGGCTTGACACGGCCTTGCGCCGGCGCTGGGGCGTGCCGGCGATCCACAGGAACAATCCCAGCGGCAGGATGCCGTAGCAAAGCAGCGTCACGGCGCCGGCCGGGAAACTGGTCTCGGTCACCGCCATCATGATGACGACGTAGAGCCATCCGATAGCAACGATATACACGGGCTGAGCGCTTGACTCTGGAAGATTCGCAGTCAAGAATTCTAACTGCTTCATCCTCCCACGCGCCCGCGCTTTCAACGGCCGATGACCACTCCAGCCAAAACCCCGGGCGACGTTCTGCAGGAAATCACGCGTGCCAACGCCGGCATGGTCGAAAAACTCTTTCGTGATCTACCCGCGACCGGCACTACCGACGTTGCGGCCTTCATGCGTGTTTTCGCAACCGCAGACGGCGAACAGCTCGAAAAACTGCGCGCGCTCGAAGAAACGTTCTATCGCGACCACTTTTCGCTGTGGAATCGGTTGCTCGCGCCGGGCGACGCCGGCGCAATCACCGCGGCAAAGGCAGACGACCGTTTCGAGGCCGTAGAATGGCAATTGCCGTTCTTCCAATACGTGCAGCAGGCGTATCTGCTCAATGCGCGTTTCCTGCGCGAGATCGGCGATCTTGCCGACCTGGAGCCGCTGGCCAAGCGGCGGTTGCAATTCCAGTTGCGCCAGCTGGCGGATGCGATGTCGCCGACCAACTATGCGGCAACCAATCCGGAAGTCATCAAGCTGGCGGCGCAGACCGGTGGAGAGAGTCTCGCGCAAGGCATGAAACTGCTCGCGGGCGATGTCACCCGCGGCCGCATTTCGATGACGGACGAGCAGGCTTTCGAGGTCGGCCGCAATCTGGCCGTGACCCCGGGAGCGGTGGTATTCGAAAACGAAGTAATGCAGTTGATCCAGTACTCGCCGACGACCGCCAATGTCTACGAATACCCGCTGCTCCTCGTGCCTCCGTTCATCAACAAGTATTACATCCTCGATCTGCAGCCGGAAAATTCCTTCGTCCGGTTTTGCGTCGAACAGGGCTTCAGCACGTTCATCGTTTCATGGCGAAACATTCCCCCGGAACTCGGACAGCTCGGGTGGGACGACTACATCGAGAAAGGTGTGTTCGGCCCGCTCGAAGCGATAAAGGCGATCAGCGGCGCGGACAAGATCAACGCACTGGGCTTCTGCGTCGGCGGCACCCTGCTCTCCTCCGCGCTCGCTGTTATGGCTGCGCGAAACGACGCTTCCGTGGCCTCGCTGACACTGCTCGCCACGCTGTTGGATTTCTCGGAACCCGGTGAAATCGGCGTCTTCATCGATCGCGAATTCGTCGAGCGCAGCGAACAGGAATTTCGCGAGCCGGGGTCGATGTCGGGAGGCAAGCTCGCCAACACGTTCGCCGCGCTGCGCGCCAATGACTTGATATGGCATTTCGTCATCAACAGCTATCTCAAGGGCAAAGCGCCGCGCGCGTTTGACCTGCTTTACTGGAACGCCGACGGCAGCAATCTGCCGGGCCGGCTCTACGCCTGGTATTTGCGCAACATGTACCTTGAGAACAATCTGAGAATTCCCGGTAGACTCGAAGCCTGCGGTGTACCGCTGGATCTCGGCGCAATCACCGTCCCTGCCTACATTGTCGCGACGCGGGAAGACCACATCGTGCCGTGGAAATCCGCGCATGCGAGCATTGGATTGCTGGGCGGGCGCACCGAATTCGTGCTGGGTGCAAGCGGTCATATCGCGGGTATTGTGAATCCCGCTTCAAAAAATCGCCGGCACTTCTGGCTCAATACATCTGCCAATGCAGATGCAGATGCATGGCTTGCTGACGCAACGCAGCAAGCCGGCAGCTGGTGGAAGCACTGGGCGACCTGGCTCAGCAGCCGCGCGGGGATGAAGAAACCTGCCGCGTCGGCTCTTGGAAATGCGCAGTACCCGGTGCTCGAAGCAGCACCGGGCCGGTACGTGAAAGAGAAATCCGCATAGCAACACCTGGCGGCACAATAAAAACGAATCGAGGAGGAACACGGTCATGGCAAAAAGAATCGTTCTGGTAACCGGGGGCATGGGGGGCTTAGGCGAATCCATCTGCACCAAGATGGCCGATGCGGGCTACGTGGTTCTCACGACCTATTCTCCCGGCAACAAGACGGCGAGCGAGTGGCTGGCAGGAATGAAGACGCGCGGCTACGATTTTCATGGCTATGCGGCCGATGTGGCCGATTTCGACTCGTGCGCCCAGTGCCTGCAAAAGGTGAAGTCCGAAGTCGGACCGGTCGACGTGCTGGTCAACAATGCCGGGATCACACGCGACATGACGTTCAAGAAAATGACGAAAGCCGACTGGGATGCCGTCATTCGCACCAACCTGGACAGCGTGTTCAACATGACCAAACAGGTGCTCGATGGAATGGTCGACCGCGGCTGGGGACGCATCATCAATGTGTCATCCGTGAACGCCCAGAAAGGCGCATTCGGCCAGACCAACTATTCCGCCGCCAAAGCGGGCATGCACGGCTTCACCAAGGCGCTTGCATACGAAGTGGCGCGCAAAGGCGTCACGGTCAATACGATCTCGCCGGGCTATATCGGCACTAAGATGGTCACGGCGATTCCCCAGGACATCCTGGATTCGAAGATCCTGCCGCAGATTCCGCTGAACAGGCTGGGGCTGCCGGCGGAAGTGGCCGGGCTGATCATCTATCTGGCTTCGGATGAAGCCGCTTTCGTTACGGGTGCCAATATATCGATCAATGGCGGCCAACACATGTCCTAGAAGCAGTGACTATCGTGACTATGTGACTACGTGACTATCGTAGAAGGAGGTTTTGAGGCTTTCACCCAGTCACGATAGTCACGTCCGTCACGGCCTTATCCCTGCCGTTTCGTGTCATCGGACTGACCATTTGTGCACTGATACAGGGCAAAAAAAACCCCGGTGAGTTACCACCGGGGTTGAACCTTTACCAAAGGTAAACCTTTAGATAAAGGGGGAGGAGCCTTGCATCCGTTACTTCGCGGACCCCTTCACGGCCTCTGCCGTCGCCGCTGCAGCCGCCCGCACATTGGCGTCCGCGTATCCGGCCGTCTGCCTGACAGCCTTCGAAATTCCTTCAATAACCGACTTCGCATTCGCCATTGCCGCTTTTGCGGCAGCCACCGTGACTTCCGGCTGCGGGATCGAAGAGGATTTCAACACTTCATCGACCCATTCCACGACTTCCTGGTTAGTACTAAGCAATGTCTGTTCCAGGAGATCACCCAGCTTGCCCGACGCCTCTCCGCTGATCTCATAAACGTTTCTGGAGTAACCCGACAGTTTGTCCACGCCTGCGCGGAATTGCCCGCCAGTCCATGCGGACAACCCGGCAACATCCCGCACGGCGGCCAGTCCTTCAGTACTGGCCATGCCTTCCTGCAACAACGACTTCCCGGCTTCAATATTCAGTTTGATCAGCATTTCCCAAGCATTGAACCCGATCTGAAATGCCTGAACCGCAGTCTCCATTTGTTTCTTGTTCAGTGCGACAAATTTCTCAATTGCCTGACTCATATCTTAACCTCATGTTCTGTATTAATTAAAATAGTTATAATCGGTCTATTCACGATTGACTTGTTGCATCGCAACAGATGAATAGTAGGCATCCCTAAAAATCGTGTCAAATTTTTCTTTCGCAACGCATAAACTTTAGTAAAAGCTAATTTTCATATGGTTATAATGCCGGTCTCGCGCGCTGCCGCAGACTTATCCCCAGACTTTCCATCGACGAATGCAGGGTAACTTTCCGGACTGCACAAAAATGACCGAAGAACTTCGCCTGATTAAGAAATATCCGAATCGCCGCCTGTACGACACGGCGACCAGCAGCTACATCACGCTCGCAGACGTGAAGCAACTCGTACTCGATCAGGTGATTTTCAAGGTGGTGGATGCGAAGAGCGAGGAAGACCTCACCCGCGCCATCCTTCTGCAAATCATTCTCGAGGAAGAAAGCGCGGGCGCGCCGATGTTCTCGTCGGACATGCTGTCGCAGATCATCCGCTTCTATGGCAATGCCATGCAGG
>JANXPQ010000336.1 GCA_025357235.1 Betaproteobacteria bacterium | reverse complement strand
CTGCCGATGCCGTGGCCGCAGAACTCGCGCACGATGGAGAAGCCGTGCTCTTCGGCATGGGTCTGGATGACCTCGCCGATGTCACCGAGATAGGCGCCGTGCCTGACGGCCTGGATGCCGCGCCACATGCACTCATACGTTATTTCGGAGAGCCGGCGCGCCTGAATCGAGGGTTCGCCGACATAGTACATGCGGCTGGTGTCGCCATGAAAACCGTCCTTGATCACCGTAATGTCGATGTTGACGACGTCGCCCGGTTTGAGTTTCTTCGCTCCGGGCACGCCGTGGCACACCACGTGATTGACCGAGGTGCAGATCGACTTGGGATAGGGCTGGTAGCCCGGCGGCGCGTAATTCAGAGGCGCGGGGATGGTGTGCTGCACGTTGACCATGAAGTCATGGCAAAGCGCATCGAGTTCGTCGGTGGTGACATTGGGCCGGACATTCGGGCCGATGAAGTCCAGCACCTCCGCAGCAAGCCGGCCGGCGACGCGCATTTTCTCGATTTCTTCAGGGGTTTTGATAGTGGCGGACATGGTTAAACGGGTCTTTGTGCGGGGCAATGATAACACCCGATGCACCTGCTTCAGGCCGGGGCGCAGCATCCTAGATAGGGGCTACGCGACAAAAAATCTACGGTACCGGAAATCCGGGCGTTGAGCGGTAGCCGTCCGCTCCGACTCAAGCAACGGGAACTTGCGTATGAATGCCTTCCGCGGCTGAAGGTGCGAGACCATCAGATCGTCGGTACCATGTTGCGCTATGAGCGGGCTGGGCGGCCCATGTTGATCAAGTGAACCGGTGCCTGCCGGAGCGTCGGATCGTTTTTTGGAATTGTGCATGGCGCTTCGGCGGTTCGAATTGATTGTCCGGGAAATCACAGCCTATCTGAATATTACGAGGGTGAGCGTTTCGCACTCGAAAGCCGGATTAATCGGCGGGAGAAAGAAATGACCTGGATGGATAATTCGATCATGAAGACCCGTGGCGCGGCCGGCCGCAAGGACGGCACGACGCATCATCTGACCGAGGCCAAGCAAGGCAAATACCACTACACGATGGGCCCGTATTCGGACCCCGTGCTTCACGTCGAACCGGGAGACCGCATCGTCGTGGAGACGCGGGACGCCTTCGAAGGGGCGATCAAGACCGAACAGGACAAACCGACCCAGAAATGCACCATGCCGTTTCTGAATCCGCAGAACGGGCCGATCATGATCAAGGGCGCCGAGAAAGGCGATGCGGTCGCCGTATACATCGAATCGATGGTGCCGCGCGGGGATAACCCGCGTGGGACCTGCGCCATGATTCCCGAGTTCGGCGGCCTGACCGGGACTTATTACACCGCGACGCTCAACGATCCGCTGCCCGAGATCGTGCGCAAGATCAATGTCGACGAGAAGTGGGTGTACTGGAGCGATCGCGTCACGCTGCCGTACAAACCGCACGTCGGCACGCTGAGCTGTTCGCCCGAGATCGATTCGATCAGCTCCCTGACGCCGGATAGTCACGGCGGCAACATGGATCTGCCCGACATGGGGCCGGGTAGCGTTACCTATCTGCCGGTACGCTCGGCGGGCGGCCGCCTGTTCATCGGCGACGCGCACGCCTGCCAGGGCGATGGCGAGGTTTGCGGCGTCGCGGTTGAATACGCCACGGCGACGACTATCCGTGTCGATCTGATCAAGGGCTGGAACATAGAATGGCCGCGCCTGGAAAACGACGAGGTCATCATGTGCATCGGCAGCACGCGCCCGCTGGAGGACGCGACTCGCATCGCCTACCGCGAACTGGTCCGGTGGATGGAGAAGGACTACGGGTTCAACAAATGGGATGCGTACATGATGCTCAGCCAGTGCGGAAAAGTCCGCCTCGGCAATTTCGTGGATCCGAAGTACACCGTGGGTGCCGCGATCAGCAAGAAGTATCTCGTTATGAAATAAGCTGCCGGCATAGGCAGCCCAAATACAAAAATGAGGGGGAGAAGCATGGTCAGTCGCAAGGAGATCACGCCGGCCGTGATCGGTGCACTCGCTGCGTATGCAGAACTGCCGCTCGCGCCGGGCCGCGAGGCCGTCATCAATGCGACTCTGGAAGCATGGATAAAAGACGCCAACGAGTTGAGCCGGAAGATGAGCGCGGATAAATATCGCGACCTCATTCCGGCAACGGTATTTAGCCATCCGGTCGACGCCGAGGAGGGCAGCTGAAATGGGCAAGCCTGCCAAGGAACTGCTCGAACTGTCCCTCGCGCAAGCGGCGCACCTGGTCAAATCCAGGGAAATCTCCCCAGTCGATCTGGTCGGCGTCAGTCTCGACCGGATCGAGGCTGTCGATGGCCGGCTATCCGCATACATATCCGTATTCGAAGACGAGGCACGTGAGGTCGCCATAGCGGCGGAAACCATGATCATGGCCGCGCACGATCTCGGTCCTCTGCATGGCCATACCGATCGCGTTGAAGGACAACCTCGCGGTCAAGGGATTCAGGACGACTGCGGGGAGCAAGGTTCTCAAGGCGCCGCCCGATGAAAACGACCTGACCAATCTCCGTCACCGCGGCCGAATTCAAACATGCGCATCCGCGCCTTATTGCTGACGCACGAGCTGGCGACCTGGTCGGCGGGTCGCCCCGCAATCGTACGAAGATCCGGGGACATTGTGGATCCCGCCATCACAGGTATAACCTGCTGTCTGAACGTTCATGCGCTTATTACTGTCGAAACATTCAAGCGATGAAAAGGAGGTCGGAGATGGCGCAAATCAGGGAATTGTTCATTGTCTGCGGCTTCTGCGGAACGAAGTCCAATTCCAAGGCATTTGCGGATACCGAGGCGCTGGAAGCCGCGCTTGCCACCGGCCATACGCTTGCCTGCCCGAAATGCGGCAAACAAATACTGTGCAACAAAAGCAATACGTCCTATACCGTCGAAGAGTCGGCTGGGAACGGAGGAATAGACTTTACGTGACGGATGGGACGCGTACGACGACATTATCCCGCCGCGGCGATTGGCCGACATGGCAGCTGCCGTCGAAGTCATATGATACCCATGCCTCCTTCCGATGAAGCGAAGGGGTTTGCGGGGCTTCCGGGAACAATATAAAATGCGCGTCGCCCTGGAGTTGCCGCTCCGGTGCGATCGAAAGACGGCAATTCCCTGATAGCTCAGTTGGTAGAGCGTCGGACTGTTAATCCGCAGGTCCCTGGTTCGAGTCCAGGTCAGGGAGCCACACCTTCAAGCACTTATCTCCCGTCTCCCGCCGCTCGCGGGCCAGGTTCGTTCTAGTCCCCATAGCGCTGCGGCGAGGAGGGACCCAGGGGGCGAAAACCCGATGAAGTCCCACAAGCGAATGCTGCTCGGCGCCGTCATAGCCTTTGCGACGGTGCTTGTCCTGCCTTTTCTACTGCCTCTGGATCACTTCATTCCGGAAATCGAGCGCGCCGCGTCCGAGCAGTTAAAGGCGCCGGTGAAGGTCGATTCCCTGCGCCTGTTTTTTCTGCCGATTCCGCACCTGACCGTAGAGGGCATTGCGGTAGGCAAAACCCCCTTTCTTGAAGTCGAGAAAGTCATCATCACCCCGCGGGTCACGTCGCTCTTCAGCAGCCAGAAGGTCATCAGCGAGATCCGCCTGCAAGGAGTGGTCATCGGTCAGGCGCTGATCGCCAAGGCGTCGGCGTGGGCAACCAAGTCCGGCGGCGGCGGCCCCGCAACCGTGCGCGTCGAACGTGTCGAGGTACGCAATGCATTCGTCAACCTGACCGACTTCAAGCTGCGCAATATCGACATTGATCTCGAACTGACGCCGGAGAGCGGACTGGCCCGCGCCCAGGTGCATGCCGACCACAACCATCTGAACGCGACGCTGGTGCCGCGCGACAAGGATTTCGCGGTGGAAATAACAGCGCGGGACTGGAAGCTGCCCGCGGGACCGCCCTTGCTGATGTCCAGGCTCACCGCATCGGGCACACTCAAGCCGCTACAGGGGATCACGTTTGCGACGATCGAGGGGCGCCTGTACGACGGCACGGCCTCGGGCAAGCTCAATATCGGTTGGGCAAACGAGTGGACCATCGCCGGAAATCTGGATATCCGCAGTGTGGAGATTCAACCTGTCGTGGCGCTCTTTACCAAAGATACGACGATCAGCGGCCGGCTGACGGCCAATCCCGTTGTCGACATGAGTGCACCTTCCGCCGCCCAGCTCGCCGACGCCGTGGACGTCGAATCGGACTTCAAGGTGGAGAAAGGCATCCTCTACAACATCGACTTGAGCAACGCGCCGAAGGCGTTGTTGAACAAGGATGCGCTCAAAGGCGGGCAGACGCGCTTCGACAATTTCACCGGCCATCTGAGTGTCGATCCCGCCGGCTATTACCTGAGCAAAGTCGAAATTACTTCAGGCGTGCTGACGGCGGATGCGGAGATCTCGATCTCTTCGAAACAGGAACTCTCGGGACAGATCGACGTTGCGATCAAAGGGACTTCGGCACTGGTCAGCACACCACTAGCCTTATCCGGAACAGTACAGAATCCGTCCCTGTATCCGTCGAAGACGGCGCTTGCCGGCGCAGCCGCCGGCACGGCATTACTGGGTCCCGGCTTGGGGACCACAGTGGGGATGAAGGCGGCCCGCATGACCCAGAAATTCTTCGGCGGCAGACCGAAAAAGAAAAAGACCGAGCCGGCGAAAGTGGAGGCAACGCAGCAGGCCAGGGATCAGGCGGCCGCCGATGAGAAGAAGCAACCTGCGGCCGCGCACACCGGGCGCTAAAGCGAACTTTAGCCGATTACCTTCGCAATCGCCTCGGTGACGTGATCGATGTTGCGCGAATTCAATGCGGCCACGCAGATGCGTCCGGTATCGATTGCGTACACGGAAAATTCGTTGCGCAAGCGGTCCACGTCGCCTTTGGTCAGTCCGGAATAGGAAAACATGCCGCGCTGCCTGGTCACAAAGCCGAAATCCGACTTCGGCGACCGCGCACGCAGTTTATCCACCAACTGGCGGCGCATATCGCGGATGCGATCGCGCATCTGTCCGAGTTCCTTCTCCCACAACGCGCGCAACTCGGGACTGGTGAGCACGGTGGCAACGATCTGGCCGCCGTGAGTGGGCGGATTCGAATAATTGGTGCGCACGATGCGTTTCAACTGGCTCAGCACCCGGGCTGCTTCCTCACTGTCGCTTGTAACCACGCTCAACGCGCCGACGCGCTCCCCGTAGAGCGAGAACGATTTCGAGAAAGAATTCGAGACGAATACCGGACAACCTGCCTGGGCGAAGCGCCGCACGACTTCGCCGTCGGCGTCGATGCCGTCGCCGAATCCCTGATAGGCGATATCGACGAAGGGCATGAGGCCGCGGGAAACGACGACGTCGATTACCTCGGTCCATTGTGCAGCCGACAGGTCCACGCCGGTGGGATTGTGGCAGCAGGCGTGCAGCACAACGATGCTCCCGGACGACAGCGTCTTGAGCGACTGCAGCATGCCGCTGAAATTGAGGCCATGCGAAGCGCCGTCGTAGTAGGGATAGGTGTTGACCGTGAAGCCGGCATTCTCGAATAACGCGCGATGGTTTTCCCAGCTCGGATCCGAAATCCATACCTGGGATTGCGGCAGCAGACGACGCAGGAAATCGGCACCGATCTTGAGGCCACCGGTTCCCCCCAGCGCCTGCACCGTGATCACACGGTTCTCTTTTACCGCCAGGCTGTCTGCGCCGAAAACCAATTCCCTGACCGCGCGGTCATAAGCAGGCAGACCATCGATGGGCAGGTAGCTGCGCGGAGCGGATTTCTCGGCCAGCTGGTTCTCCGCCCGGCGTACGCACTCGAGCAGCGGCACTTTGCCGTTGTCGTCGTAATAGATGCCGACTCCGAGGTTGACTTTGTTCGGATTTTTGTCGGCGTTGAAGGTTTCGGTGACCCCAAGGATGGGGTCCTTCGGGGCCATCTGCACGGCAGCCAGGGGCGAGCTCAGGTGAGGAGCATTCATCGTGATAACATCGAAAATTCAGAAGGGCGATATTGTACCGTGACACTCACATTCCCCAATAGCCCGTTCATCCTGCATCAGCCCTTCGAGCCGGCAGGAGACCAACCCAAGGCCATCGCCGCCCTGGTCGAAGGGCTGAATGACGGACTGGCTTTCCAGACCCTGCTCGGCGTAACCGGCTCCGGCAAGACGTTCACGATGGCCAACGTGATCGCGCGCACCGGCCGTCCGGCGATCATCATGGCGCCGAACAAGACGCTCGCGGCCCAGCTCTACGGCGAAATGCGCGAGTTCTTCCCGGAAAACGCCATCGAGTATTTCGTCTCCTATTACGACTACTACCAGCCGGAAGCATACGTCCCTTCGCGCGACTTGTTCATCGAGAAGGACTCGAGCATCAACGAGCATATCGAGCAGATGCGGCTGTCCGCGACCAAATCGCTGCTCGAGCGCGACGACGCCGTGATCGTTGCCACCGTTTCCGCGATCTACGGTATCGGCGATCCGGTCGACTATCACGGCATGATCCTGCACCTGCGCGAGAAAGAGCGCATGAGCCAGCGCGATATCATCTCGCGGCTGACCGAAATGCAATACGACCGCAACGAACTCGAATTTCGCCGCGGCGTATTCCGGGTAAGAGGCGACGTCATCGACGTGTTCCCGGCCGAGAACTCGGAAGTCGCATTGCGCATCACGCTGTTCGACGACGATGTCGAGACGCTGACCTTGTTCGATCCGCTGACGGGTCATATTTTGCAAAAAATCCCACGCTTTACCGTGTATCCGTCCAGCCACTATGTCACGCCGCGCGCGACGACGTTGCGTGCCATAGAAGCGATCAAGGTGGAACTGCGCGAACGCATCGAATATTTCCAGACGACCGGCAAGCTGCTGGAGGCGCAGCGCATAGAACAGCGCACACGATTCGACCTGGAGATGCTCAACGAACTGGGATTCTCCAAGGGCATCGAGAACTACTCGCGCCATCTATCCGGCCGCAAGCCAGGCGAACCCCCGCCAACCTTGCTCGACTACCTGCCGCTCAATGCGCTGATGATCATCGACGAGAGCCATGTCACCATTCCGCAGATCGGCGGCATGTACAAGGGCGACCGTGCCAGGAAGGAAAACCTGGTGGACTACGGATTCAGGCTGCCGAGCGCGCTCGACAACCGCCCTTTGCGTTTCGACGAATTCGAAAAAATCACGCCGCAAGCCATCTTCGTGTCCGCCACCCCGTCGGAATATGAGCGCGAGCATCAGGGGCAGGTGGTCGAGCAGGTGGTCAGGCCGACCGGGTTGATCGATCCGGAAATCGAAGTGAGGCCGGCCGCGACCCAGGTGGACGACTTGCTGTCCCAGATCACCGAACGCGTCGGACGCCAGGAACGAGTCCTGGTCACAACGCTGACCAAACGCATGGCGGAGGACTTGACCGATTACCTCTCCGAACACGGCGTCAGGGTGCGCTACCTGCATTCCGACATCGAGACCGTGGAGAGAGTGGAGATCATCCGTGACTTGCGTCTGGGCGAATTCGACGTGCTGGTCGGGATCAACCTGCTGCGCGAAGGCCTGGATCTACCCGAGGTGTCGCTGGTGGCGATTCTGGATGCGGACAAGGAGGGCTTCCTGCGCTCGGAGCGTTCGCTGATCCAGACCATCGGACGGGCCGCGCGGCACTTGAACGGCAAGGCCATCATGTATGCGGACACCATGACAAACTCGATGCGTCGCGCGATCGCCGAGACCGATCGCCGGCGCCAGAAGCAGGTCAGCTATAACCTGGCGCACGGCATTACCCCCGTGGGCGTAGTCAAACGCATCAGGGACATGATCGACGGAATATACGATCCGTCCGCGCAGCTGGACCGCAAAGCCGCGGAAAAACTGGCGGCCTACGGCGCAATGAGCGAAAAGGACCTGGCCAGGGAATTGAAGCGCGTCGAGCGGGAAATGCTGGATAGCGCCAGAAATCTGGAATTCGAGCGCGCTGCGCAATTGCGCGATCAGCTGAAGGGGCTGAAGGAGCTGCTTTTCGGCGTCCCCGAAATCGACGATGCTCTGGCTGCAACGGGCACTGACGGCAAGGTCACGCCGATTTCAGCGGCGCGCAAACGCAAATCCTGAGGGCATGCAGTACCGCGCGAAATCCATAGGGGTCCTGTTCTGCTGCATGGGCAACATCTGCCGTTCACCCACTGCGGAGGGGGTATTTCGCCGCCATGTCGTCTCGGCCGGCCTGGAAAACCGCATCCGCATCGATTCCGCAGGTACGCATGCTTACCACGTCGGCCGCGCGCCGGATCTTCGTAGCCAAGCTGCGGCGGCGGTACGCGGATATGAGTTGGGAAATATTCGCGCCCGGCAGATCGTGCAACAGGACTTTGCCGAGTTCGGCTACATCTTGGCAATGGATAAAGGCAATCTCGCGGAATTGAAACGCGTGGTCCCGCGTGAATATCGCGCCAAGCCAGGGTTGTTCATGAACTACGGCGTCCGGCAAGCAGGCTCGGAAGTGCCCGATCCTTATTATGGGGACCTGGAAAGCTTCGAGCAGGTGCTCGATATGGTTGAAGACGGGTGCGCGGGGTTGCTGAGTGCCATAAAAAAGAAGCTCGGCGGGTAGCCGAGCTTCTCCTGACTTACGCGTTCCGGCCCGCTTCTATTTTCTGGTCAGGCCGAATCGCCACTGGCCTTGTTGCCGGTTTCCACTTGCTGCAACGGTTCTTCGGGAACCACCGTCGGCTGGTAGCGCGGCCGCGGCGTTCTCACGGGACGCGGCGCTTCCGGTTCCTGATAATTAGCGGGCGCCTTCGCCTGGGTTTCGATCATCAACAGATCCGAAGGCAGGGCCACGGGCTCCATCTTCCATGCGGGTGCCGCTTGCGGTCGCGGAATGACGGATTGCACTTGCGGCTTTTCGATCACCGGTTCCGGTGCGGGCAGTTGTTCGGCAACCGCGGCCACAGGCGCGAACTCGGTACGCCTGACCTCTTCGACGATGTTTTCCCGCACGACAGGTTGCTCGAATACGCGTTGCTCCATCGCCGGTTGCTCGCCCGCGGTCTGCTGCATCATGGGCTGCTCCGCTATGGAGCGTTCCATTGGACGATGCTCAGCCGCAAAGGGCTGGGAATCTTCTCGCGCAATTGCGGCAGTAACGTTCTCGCGCTCGCGAGGTGGCCGACCCTGACCGTTACCTGACTGACCGGATTGCTGCCGGTTAGGCTGTTCACCACGTTGCTGGTTTGGATTGTCCTGGTGCTCGGACCGGTCGCGACGACCGCGGCCACGGCGACGGCTGCGACCTTCCTCGCGAGCGCCCTCTGCGGGCCGATCGCCTGGCAGGCGTTGTTCCACGGCAGCGAGTGCTGGATCCTGGCGTGGTGGCCTTTGTTGCTGCTGCGGTTGTTGCTGACGATCTTGCTGCGGCTTGCGCTCGCCTTGTTCCTGGGTGCGGTTGCGTCCCTGATCGCGGCGGTTGCTATCTACATCCTGGCGCGGGCCACGGCGTTGCTCGTCGCGCTTGTTGCCCTCGGCGCGGCCTTCGGGACGACCGTGCCGGTGATCGCGTCGTGCTGAATCGCGATTGCGCTGTGGATCGCGCGGCCGGGCTTTTACAGGTTGCGGTGCAGGCTCCGGCTTGCGGGTAAGCCAGCCGAATATTTTTTCCAGAATAGAGGGTTTGATTTCTTCGCGCGGCGCCATCGTGGGTGCCGGCTGAGCTGGTGTAATGCCCTGCACGGCGGCTTGCGGCCGCTGCGCTTCCGGCTTCTGGACGGCTGTCGAGGGTGCAGCCGCTTCGGCCGGAATTTCGGCCATCTTGTAGCTGGGCAGGGTGATGTCGTTCTGATTGAGTTCGTCGTGCTTCAGCCGGGTGACGGTGTAGTTCGGCGTTTCGAGGCTGGTGTTCGGAATCAACAGAACATTGACCTTCAGCCGGGTTTCAATCGAGTGGAACTCGTTGCGCTTCTCGTTGAGCAGGTAAGTAGCAACGTCGATTGGCACCTGGGCATGTACGGCGGCCGTGCCATCCTTCATCGCCTCTTCCTGCAGGATGCGCAGGATGTGCAGTGCCGAGGATTCGATGGAACGTATGTGTCCGGTGCCATGGCAGCGCGGGCAAGCAATGTGGCTGGTTTCTCCCAGGGAAGTCTGCAGGCGTTGGCGCGACAGTTCCAGCAATCCGAAGCGGGAGATCTTGCCGGTCTGTACCCGGGCGCGATCGTAGTGCAGGGCATCGCGCAGGCGGTTTTCCACATCCCGCTGGTTGCGGGCGGCTTCCATGTCGATGAAATCGATTACAACGAGGCCGCCAAGATCCCGCAGCCGTAACTGGCGCGCGATCTCGTCGGCGGCTTCCAAGTTGGTGCGGGTTGCGGTTTCCTCGATGTCGGCGCCGCGTGTGGCGCGCGCCGAGTTCACGTCGATCGTCACCATGGCCTCCGTGTGGTCGATCACCACCGCACCGCCCGAAGGCAGAGGTACCTGGCGCGAATACGCCGTTTCGATCTGGTGTTCGATCTGGAACCGGGAGAACAGCGGGACGTCATCCTTGTACAGCTTGACCCGGTTGACGTTCGCCGGCATGACGTGACCCATGAACTGCCTGGCCTGTTCGTAGATGGCTTCGGTATCGATCAGGATTTCGCCGATTTCCTGGTGGAAGTAATCGCGGATGGCGCGAATGACCAAGCTGCCTTCCTGATAGATCAGATAGGCGCCGCTTTGCTGCTTGGCGGCGGTCTCGATCGCAGTCCACAACTGCATCAGGTAACTCAGGTCCCAGTTGAGTTCCTCGACCGACCGCCCAATGCCCGCGGTACGGGCGATGATGCTCATGCCGGGGGGGACTTCCAGCTGGGAAATGGCGTCGCGAAGTTCGTTGCGGTCTTCGCCTTCGACGCGCCGCGATACGCCGCCGCCGCGCGGGTTGTTCGGCATCAGGACGATGTATCGGCCTGCAAGGCTGATGAACGTGGTCAGGGCCGCGCCCTTGTTGCCGCGCTCGTCCTTGTCGACCTGGACGATGAGTTCCTGGCCTTCGCGCAACGCTTCCTTGATGGTTACCCGCGCAGGATCGGCGTCGGGATTCTGAAAAAACGAGCGGCTGACTTCCTTGAAGGGAAGAAACCCGTGGCGCTCGCTGCCGTAATCGACGAACGCGGCTTCGAGGCTGGGCTCAATGCGGGTGATGACACCCTTGTAGATATTGCTCTTGCGTTGCTCTTTTCCGGCTGTTTCTATATCGAGGTCGATGAGCTTCTGGCCATCGACGATCGCGACACGCAATTCTTCCGTCTGGGTCGCGTTAAACAACATACGCTTCATTTCTTGTTCTCCCGCGCTCACTTTTCACGGGGAGGACAAACCTTGGGGCGCCGTTAATGCGCGAGGCTTACTGGCTTTGCGTCGTCGGATAATTCATGGGTGGAAGAGGACGATAGCTTTCTATAGCCTGAGGTTTGTCTGTTATTCATCCTGCAACAAGCAGGACTGTGGAATCCACTGGAATGCTGCGAGCGCGCAATTCATCAATTACCATCGCTACTTTTTCGGGTGAGCGAACTTAACCCCTCTCGACGGCGGCGAATGGGCGGGAGCTCGAACTGCGGCGGTGCGCCGCGCAGGGCTCGACCGCACAATCTGCACTGATTGCCCGTTCGTTTGAATAGTATAAGGAAAATGAATAGCTTAAGCAAAGACTCTGCAACCTGGCGGGAAGTCGATGAATCGTCACAGGATCAACGTATCGATAACTATCTGCAAAAAATCCTGAAAGGGGTGCCAAAGAGCCATATTTACCGGATCCTGCGCAGCGGAGAGGTCAGGGTGAACAGCCGCCGCGTGCAGGCTTCCTACCGTTTGCAGGACGGCGACAAGGTCCGGCTGCCGCCGATCCGTACCAGCACCAAACCAGCCGGGGCCGGACCTCCCGTATCCCGCACCGTGTTTTCGGGCGCGGTTCTGCTTGAAGACGAGGATCTGCTGGTTGTGAACAAGCCCAGCGGCGTCGCCGTTCATGGTGGCAGCGGCATTTCGAGCGGCGTGATCGAGCAGCTGCGCGGAGCCCGGCCGGGACTGCGTTTTCTGGAACTGGTGCACCGGCTGGATCGTGACACCTCCGGGGTGCTGGTATTGGCGAAGAAACGCACCGCCCTCACCGAACTGCATGCCCAGTTGCGCGAAGGTGCCGTGCGCAAACATTATCTGGCCCTCGTGCTGGGGGAATGGAAGGACGCAAAGCGCAACGTGAAAGCGGCTCTGCACAAGTACGTTTCCTCCTCTGGAGAACGCAGGGTGGTCGTGGATGACGAGGGGCAACAGGCGCACACGGTATTCCGGCTGGTGCGCAATCTTCCCGGCTGCAGTCTGCTGGATGCCGAACTCAAGACCGGGCGCACGCACCAGATCAGGGTTCATCTGACGCATATCGGCTACCCGATCGCGGTGGACGACAAGTACGGCGACTTCGATGCCAACAAGCGATTGGCCAAACAAGGGCTCAAGCGCATGTTCCTGCATGCCGCCAGCCTGGAATTCAGCCATCCCCGCAGCGGCGAGGTGGTGCGAATCGAAGCGCCGCTTGCTCCCGAGTTGCAGCGCTTCCTGCAATCCTTGCAGGCCGCCGCGGTCACGAAGGAAGCATGATGGAGAAGCGCTTCGACCTGCTCGTATTCGACTGGGACGGCACGCTCATGGATTCGGCTGCTCATATCGCCTCTGCGTTGCAGGCCGCTTTCGGAGACCTTGGCCTTCCCGTTCCGCCTACCGCCGCGGCGCGCCATGTGATCGGGTTGGGTCTGGAAGATGCCATGATGTATCTGAATCCAGGCCTCGACCGCCGCCGTTATGAGGACGTGGCCGACCGGTATCGTGTGCATTTCCTCGCCGGTGATCACAGTGTGGAATTGTTCTCCGCCGTGGCGGCGGGCATCCCGGTTTTGAACCAGAGCGGCTACCTGATGGCGGTTGCCACGGGAAAAAGCAGGCGCGGGCTGGACCGGTCGTTGTCCGCGACCGGGTTGGCGCCGTATTTCCATGCTTCGCGCTGCGCCGATGAGGGATTCCCGAAACCGCATCCGGAAATGCTGCAGGTGATCATGGATATGCTGGGCACGATGCCGGATCGTACTTTGATGATCGGGGACACCACCCATGACCTGCAGATGGCGCAGAACGCGGGTGTTGCCGCGCTAGCGGTCAGTTACGGCGCGCATTTGACGGCAGATCTGGAGAGCATGAATCCGATAGGCTGTGTAAGCAGTTTCGAACAATTGATGCAATGGCTGAAGAAAAACGGTTGATTTGCCCGTCACGGGATTTGCTGGAGCGCGGCATGGGCGTGCGTTTCAGCGTCGGGACGCTCCGCGGCCCGATGCCGGCGTTCGTGGTGCGCTACCGCGGACAAATACAGGGCTATCTGAACCGTTGCGCGCATGTTCGCGTCGAGCTGGACGCCCAGCCCGGCGAGTTTTTCGATGTGTCAGGTTTATACTTGGTCTGTTCCACACACGGCGCGGCCTATATTCCGGAAACCGGTTACTGCATTGGCGGACCGTGCAAAGGACAACGCCTGATCAAGCTTGCCGTGGAGGAACGCGACGGCAGCGTTTACCTGCTGAACAACGAGGAATCGATTCATGTCTGAAATGGAGCCCGCCGGCGAAAAGAACAACTGGGAGCGCCAGGTCCTCGAGAAATTGGCCCGTTCCGCGCTCGATGAGCAGCGAAAGTCGCGCAACTGGGGGATATTCTTCAAGACGCTGACCTTCATCTACCTGTTCGCCTTGCTGTTCATTGCCTTCGGATGGCTGGGCGGCCGCGAGCCGCTGCCCGGTGACCACACGGCGCTGGTTGAACTGAACGGCGTTATTGCCGCGGACACGCATGCCAACGCAGATGTCATCAGCCAGGGACTCCAGGACGCGTTCGAGAGCAAAGGCACGAAAGGCGTCATCCTGCGCATCAACAGCCCGGGAGGAAGTCCGGTGCAGGCTGGCACCATCAACAGCGAAATACACCGTCTGCGCCAGAAGTATCCGCAGATCCCGCTCTACGCGGTGGTGGAGGACATCTGTGCCTCGGGTGGTTACTACGTCGCAGTCGCCGCGGATCGGATTTATGTGGATCGCGCCAGCATCGTCGGTTCCATCGGCGTGCTGATGGATGGATTCGGGTTCACAGGCACCATGGAAAAACTCGGCGTCGAGCGAAGGTTGCTGACGGCGGGGGAGAACAAGGGATTTCTCGACCCGTTTTCACCGATGAACGCTTCGCAGCGGGAATATGCCCAGAAGATGCTGGCGGAAATCCACCAGCAATTCATTGAAGTCGTGCGCAAGGGGCGCGGCAAGCGATTGAAGGAAGGCCCGGATACTTACTCCGGACTGGTGTGGACCGGAAAGAGGAGCATCGAACTCGGCCTCGCGGATGCGCTGGGCAGCGTCGACTATGTGGCCCGCGAGGTCATCAAGGCTGAAAAGATCGTCGACTTCACGCCGAAGGAGAATCTCGCCGAGCGTTTCGCCAAGCGTTTCGGTGCCGCTATGGGCGACGCGCTAATGCACGTCGGCGGGACGAGTTCGCCGGTTCGGTGATCGCGCGTTATCGGCGAGGAACAGGAATACGGTGGGCCGTTTGTGGAGTTGGGGCGGCGGGGATTGTCGCCATCCACCGATACTTTTAGTCCGAATTTCTTCGGTCGGGCTTGTCACGTCGGTTGCCAGGCTCAGCATGGTGTCGGGCTTGCAGTTCGCAATGATTGCCCCAAACAATTGGTCGTTGCGATAGGGTGTCTCGATGAATATCTCCGTCTGGTCGAATTTGCGCGATCTGTCCTCCAATTCGCGGATGCGCGCGTCGCGTTCCGCGGAAGCCTGCGGCAGATAGCCGTTGAAGGCGAAACGCTGACCGTTCAGCCCGGACGCCATCAGGGCCAGCACGATGGATGACGGGCCGACCAGCGGCACGACCTGTATGCCAAGCCGATGAGCGCGGCTGACGAGGGCTGCGCCGGGATCGGCAATGGCGGGACAACCCGCCTCCGCAAGCAGCCCGACGTCGCCACCTGACTCAAGCCAGTGGGCGAGCCGGTCCACATCCTCCGCCTTGGAGTGCTCGTCGAGCACTTCGAATTCGAGTTCCTGTAGCGGCAATCCGAGCTTCTTCAGAAACTGGCGAGCCGATTTTGGATGCTCGACCACGAATCTGCGCAAAGGCAGCACCTCGTTTCGCAGGCGCGCACCCGACCATTCGCCAGAATTTTCCGCGGCAAGGTCGACCGGGATCAGAAACAGTTTTCTATTCGGCATTTCGTTTCCGCAGAACCGCCGTGCATTACGGAACCGGCAAGTTCTCGTTCCTGAGCATTTCAGACAACGCGATCAAAGGCAGGCCAATCAATGCCGTGGGATCGGACGACTGGATGCTGTCGACCAGCGCTATTCCAAGGCCCTCCGCCTTGGCGCCGCCGGCGCAATCATAAGCCGGCTCGGCCTGCAGGTAGCGTTCGATTTCACCGTCGCTTAATTTT
>JANXPQ010000198.1 GCA_025357235.1 Betaproteobacteria bacterium | reverse complement strand
GCCTGCTCGAGCGCGTAGGTGGCGAAGAAGCGGCGGAACAATTCGAGCGGTTCCTGCGTGACGCGGAATGCGCGCCGGTTCGAGGCGGCGCTGACGATGCCGGATCCGGTGAAATTGTCGACGACGCGTTCGATCGCGCCGTCCATCTCTGCCGGTTCGACGATCTCGTCACAGATCATGCGCCCTTCCGGGCTGTCGCATTCGAGCCGGCGCTCATACATGATCGCCTGGCGCGCGATTCGCTCTCCCGTGAAACGCGGTAACCGCATGTTGGCCGCGCCGGGAATGATGCCTTCCTTGCGCGCGGGCAGGCTCAAAAAAGCACCTCGTGCGGCGAGTACATAATCCATCGTCAGCAGATACTGGCAGTGTCCGCCGATGGCGAATTGCTCGACTACGGCGACCCAGGGCTTCTCGATGGTTTGTCCGTTCACATCGTCCGGCGTCATGTCCTCGTTTGCCACTCCGCGGAAGAACTTGTTGACGATGCCCAGGTCGCGCTGCAGATACCAGATGAACGGCACCTTGCCGTAATACAGGTGAGTAAGGTTGATGCCGCTGCCGAGCATGCGTTTGCCGTCGTATTTTCCGCCTTGCACGTAGTCGCCGCGCAGCACGCCGATCTGGGTTTGCGGATCGAGGATCGCGAGATCGACCGCGATTTCGGCGGCATCGATCGTGGTGTCGTCTTCGGCATTCAAATGGCGCGGATTTTTCTGGATCACGTAGGACGCCTTGCCCTTGCGGAATATTTCCGCGGCACCAAGGTCGAGGTGGCCGGTTTTCGAGAATTCCGGGAGTTGCGCGATGGCCTCCGCGCGCGGCAACAGCATGGCGTGGCAGAGATGCGTTCCCGCCCGCACGTCGGCGAGTACCTTCGAAACGAAAATCCCCTGGTCTATTTCGTGTCCTTCCTTGTCGCGCTGCATGAGTGCGGACTCGGCGTCGACTTGCGTCTGCGGGGGCGTCAGGCCGGGCACCAGCACCGCGGCGTCATAGATAAGTTGTTCGACGCGCACGAACCGCGTGCGATTGCGCGTCAGCCGGTCGTAGACCGCGCCCGCATGAGAGGAGAGAAAACGCGTACGCGCTTCGCGCGCGACGCGTTTGATGTGCTCGGCGGCGTCGGCCTGCTCCGCATTGCGTGACGGCTTTGGGGGAAGCCGCGCCAGCAACGCGGAACTGGTTTGCCAGAACGGCGAGTAGCGCGCGCAGTCGCCGGTGAAATCGCCGATGTCGAGCGGTGCCGACGCACGCCACGCTTCGATCGCATCGTTGTCGATGCCAACTCGTTGCAGGCTCGCCGCCTCCAAAGCGAACGGTTTGGTTGCCGATGACGACACGCTATTTTCCTCTCATCAATTCTTCGGTCGCTTGTCGATGACGCGCACAGCCTTGCCCTGTGAGCGCTGCAGGGTATCCGGTTCGACCACCCGGACTTTCGTGCTCACGCCGATCAGGCCCTTGATCAGCCGTTCCACTTCCTGCTCGACGCTGTTGCGGGCGGCCGCCGCAAGCGGTCCGGGGATCTCGGGCCGGCGTTCCACCAGTACGTCGAGTTCATCCATGTGGCCGTCGCGGCGCACTTCGAGGACGTAGTGTGGCGACAGGGTGGCCTGCTGCAGGACGATCTCCTCGATCTGCGACGGAAAAACGTTGACGCCGCGAATGATCAGCATGTCATCGCTGCGTCCCGTGACGCGCGCCATGCGCCGCATGGTGCGCGCGGTTCCGGGAAGCAGGCGGGTGAGGTCGCGGGTGCGGTAGCGAACGATCGGCATGCCCACCTTGGTCAGCGAGGTGAATACCAGCTCACCGGCTTCGCCGTCGGGCAGCACCGCGCCGGTTCGCGGATCGATGATCTCGGGATAGAAATGGTCTTCCCAGATGGTCAGGCCATCGTGGGTTTCGATGCATTCGGCGGCAACGCCGGGACCGATGACTTCGGACAGTCCATACAGGTCGAGCGCCACGATGCCGAAGCGCCGCTCGAGCTCGGCCTGCATGCTTTCGGACCAGGGCTCGGCGCCGAAGATGCCCACGCGCGGAGACGATTTGGCCGGATCCAGTCCCTGGCGCTCGAACTCGTCCGCTATCACCAGCAGATAGGAAGGCGTGCACATGATGATGTCGGGTTTGAAATCGCAGATGAGCCTGACCTGCCGCTCGGTCATGCCGCCGCCAGCGGGAATGACGGTTGCGCCCAGCGCTTCGGCGCCGTAATGCGCGCCGAGTCCGCCAGTGAACAGGCCGTAGCCATAGGCGATATGCACGATGTCGGTGGAGCGTCCACCGGCGGCGCGTAGCGAGCGCGCCATAACGGAACCCCACATTTCGATGTCCTGTTTTGTATAGCCGACGACGGTCGCCTTGCCGGTGGTGCCGCTGGACGCGTGGACGCGCACGATATCCTTCATTGGCGCCGCAAACATGCCGAACGGGTAGTTTTCGCGCAATTCCGCCTTAGTAGTGAACGGAAATTTCGCCAGGTCGGACAGGTCTTTCAGGTCGCCGGGGTGAGCGCCGGCGGCATCGAACGCCTTGCGGTAGTGCGGCACGTTTTCGTAGACGTGCTTCAGACTCCATCGCAGCCGGTCGAGTTGCAGTGCGCGCAGTTCATCTACCCCGGCCTTCTCGATTGGCTCCAGCTGATCCATTGCTCCCATGCTTTTTTTCTCCTCCCGCCCCGGATCGTACGCCAGTCTAGTCCGCCAGCAGCGTTCTCACGTGAGCAGCGATCGCCAGTGAGGCCGTCAAGCCCGGTGATTCGATGCCGAAAAGATTCACGAGGCCGCCGACGCCATGGTCCGGCGGACCGCTGATGATGAAATCGGCCGCCGCTTCTTTCGGTCCGGAAACCTTGGGTCGAATGCCGGTGTATCCGGGTTGCAGCTGGCCGCCCTTCAATCCCGGGTAGTACTTGCGGATCGCCTCGTAAAACAGTGGCTCGCGTGAATGATCGAAACTGTAGTCGACCGAATCGACCCAGGAGACATCCGGACCGAAGCGAATCTGGCCTGCCATATCCACGGTCACATGCACGCCGAGGTGGGCGTTGCTGGCCACCGGATAGACCAGCCGCCTGAACGGCGGCTTGCCGGACAAAGTGAAGTAATGCGCCTTGGCGAAATATTGCGGCGGAATGCTTTGCGCCGGCATACCTTCGATCGATCGTGCAATGTCCTGTGCGAACAGCCCGGCGGAATTGACGACGCTCTTGCACGCAATGGTCATCGGCTCTTCGCCGCCGACATTTAGCACGATGCCACCGGAGGCGACCGCTCCGGATTCGACCGGGCTCTTGAATACCACTGCAGCGCCGTTGTTTTCCGCGTCCCCCTGGTAAGCAAGCATCAGCGCATGGCTGTCGACGATGCCGGTGGAAGGCGACAGGAAACCGGCGACGCATTCCACTTCCGGTTCCAGCTCGCGCAGTTCTTCGCGCGACAGCCAGCGCAGGTCCCCGACGCCGTTGCCTTCGGCTTTCTGGACATAACTTTTAAGTGTGGCTATTTCGTCCTCCGTCACCGCCACGACGATCTTTCCGATATTGCTGTGGGGCACGCCGTGCCCGGCGCAATAGTCGTAAAGCAGCCACTTGCCGGATACGCAAAGGCCGGCTTTCAGCGATCCCTTCTGATAGTAAAAACCGGCATGAATGACTTCGGAGTTGCGCGAACTGGTATGCGTGCCAATGGCATCGGCAGCTTCGAGCACGACGACCTCGCGCCCCGCCATGGCGAGTTCGCGTGCGATGGCAAGGCCGACGACGCCGGCGCCGATGACGGCGCAATCCACTTGTTCGGTCACGATGCTTTTTTCCGGATCGCTATACTGCGAGGAACGAATGTTACCCGAACGCACCCTCACGTTTGCATGGCCGACTTCTGGAATACGAACTGGCTGAACCGCTCCGGCATGTTTGCGCCGCTGCGGACTGTCGGGGCCCGTCTTCCGCAGACCGGCTGGCCGAATCCCGAATTGCTCAATGCGCTTGCCGACGATGCCGGCAGAGTGGTCAATGCGCAGGGGCTGCGCGTGCGGTTTGTTGCCCAGTCGACGAAGTCGAAGGACTTCGAGGAAGGTTTCGAGCAACGCGCCTTTCTCAAGGGCGAGGTGCAAATGCGCCCGCTGGACTGGCACGATGTGTTCAACGCACTGGTGTGGATGTCGTTCCCGACGGCCAAAGCAGTCATCAACGCGCGCCATTACGAGGCATTGTCCGCAGGGGAATCCGGCAACCGGTCCCCGGTGCGCGACGCGCTCACACTGTTCGACGAGGAAGGCATGGTGGTCCTGTCGAGCGATAGTGGATTGCTCGAGCTGGTGCGCGACTTCCGCTGGAAAGAGCTGCTCTGGAAGCGGCGCGAAGAGGTCGCAGAGCGAATGCGCTTTTTCCTGTTCGGCCATGCGCTTTATCACAAGGCGCTGGATCCCTTCGTCGGCATGACGGGCAAGTCGGTGCTGTTGCATGTGCCGGATGCGTTTGCGCAATTGCCCTTGAATGCACAGATTGCAGAATCCGATCGCCTGCTCGCGGTCCACTTGTGGGACCGGACACGCATGAGTCGCAGCCGCGAGCTTTCGCCGTTACCGGTGCTGGGCGTGCCGGGATGGTGGGACGGGAACGAGCGGGAGGATTTTTACGACAACACCGGCTATTTCAGGCCGGGCCGAACCGGTTCCGGCACGCAGGATCAGACCGTTTCGTCCTCGGTGTAGGCGATAACCCGGTTGCGGCCGCGCTGCTTGGCGCGATACATCGCTTTGTCCGCCTTGTCGAGAATGACGTCGAGATTGCCCCCGTCCTCCGGGTAGCTGGCAACACCGAGGCTTACGGTGATGTTGGTGTCGCCGCTGCGCACGTCGAAGCGCGAGATCTCTACGGCTTTGCGGATGCGTTCCGCCATTTCCATTGCGCCCTTGTTATTGGTTTCCGGCAGTAGCACGATGAACTCGTCGCCGCCAAAGCGTGCCATGACGTCGGAACCGCGCAATTGCTCGCGTATGGAGCGCACCAGATGTTGCAGCAATCGGTTGCCGTACTCGTGTCCGTGGGTGTCGTTGATCTGCTTCAGGTTGTCGGAATCGATCATGACCACCGACAACGCGTGACCGTAACGCACCGCCTGCCGGAAGGCCCGCTGCAGCATCGATGAAAACGCGCGCATGTTGTAGGTGCCGGTAAGTTCGTCCGTATCCGACACCTGCTTGATCTTGTCCACCGCATAGCGGATGTCCGCTGCGAGCATCGTGGTGATATAGGCAACCAGGATCATCGGCGCGGAAATCGCCAGGATATCCCCCCAGAACGGCAGCGTAAGGAGCGTTTTCGATTTCGGGGTGTAGGAAAAAAACATGAAACAGGCAATGATAGCGCCCACTTTGAGTGCGGTTGGCAGCTTGCCGAAGATGAGTGCGCTGGCGATGACGGGCAGCAGATAAAGATTGAGCAGCGGGCTGTTGATCTGCCCGGTGAACCAGACCACCCAGGTGATGAACACGATCATCACCCAGTTTTCGAACATCAGCTTGGAGCGGTTTTCCAGCTTGTAGAAATGCACATAGTGCAGGCCGAGGACGAAGGCCGTGAAAAAGAAAAGCGCAGCGTGGATGGCAACTCTGCCCTCGTCGGGGGGTGCGCCGGCGAGCAGGTAGATGAGGACGAGGCCCAGCAACAGCCACTCGATTTCCGCAATGGTTCTGGAAAATCCCTTCAGTTCGTCCTGCTCTATGGTCAGACCGATATTTGTTTTTGTCAGCATGGAATCGCCGCGTGCAGATAGCCCGGATCCGGTCGCAAAGTTTTTGTTCTCCCGGCGCAAGTGCGGTAAGACTAAACGGTTTCCGCGACCAGTACCAGAGTCGGACCCGGTTCGAATATCACGAAATCGGAAGGAGTCGACGAGGGTCGCTGTGTCTTTGCGCTCACGCGCGCTTGGGTTGTTTGTTCATTGTGCGCACAGACAAGCCGGCCTTTTCCGGATGCTGAATCGGCATACTCGCCACCCGTCCCGGTTACGCCGGATGGCCGCTCCCGATGATGCTTGAGAGGACGCTGCCCCGATCCGCTTTTCCGGTGGCCGCCCACGGTGGCGGAATCGACTGGGCCGATTTCGATGCGTATCCCATGCGAGCCCCCAAAACAGAAGATTCTGCCCGCTGTTTATATTGCCGGGCGTGCGCAGACAAGCCATTGTTGACTTGGCCTGCGCCAATGTCTACACTTGGTTTACAGATTAGATTTAGTCTAATTCGGGGGGGGTAGCGAGGCGCAGTGCCCGCTGTCGGATTCGATACAACTTGAATAGAGACCAGGAGGTCGGCATGAAAGCACTCAAAGGTTCGAAGACAGAACAAAGCCTGAAGGATGCATTTTCGGGCGAGTCCCAGGCGAATCGCCGTTACCTGTATTTCGCAGCTAAGGCGGACGTGGAAGGCCAGAACGACGTCGCGGCGGTTTTCCGTTCGACCGCGGAAGGTGAAACCGGCCATGCGCACGGCCACCTTGAATATCTGGAATCGGTCGGCGATCCGGCTACCGGTCTGCCGATCGGTCGTTCCCGCGACAATCTGAAGGCGGCGATTGCTGGCGAAACTCACGAGTACACCGACATGTATCCCGGCATGGCCAAGGGCGCCCGCGACGAAGGGTTCGACGAAATCGCGGACTGGTTCGAGACGCTGGCCAAAGCGGAGCGTTCCCACGCCAACCGCTTCCAAAAAGCCCTCGACGCGCTGGCGGACTGAACAGCAAGCAGCAAGTGAGCGAGGGTTGAGGGGTCGGCAGCCAAACCCTTCGGCCTTCCCTCGCTTGCGTTTCCTTACTCCTTACCGCTGACTCCTCACGCATAAATGACCGTACGCGAAGGCTCGCTCGAAGCGCCGACAAGACATCCGATCGACTGGCAGTCCGCCGACTTCTATGATGAGGAGAAGGTGCATGCCGAAATGCACCGCGTCTTCGATATCTGTCACGGCTGCCGCCGCTGCGTCAATCTTTGCACCGCATTCCCGACGTTGTTCGATCTGATCGACGAAGGCAAGACCGGTGAACTCGATGGCGTCGACAGGCACGACTTCGGCAAGGTCGTCGACAAATGCTATCTGTGCGACATGTGCTACATGACCAAGTGTCCTTATGTTCCGCCGCACCGTTGGAATATAGACTTCCCGCACCTCATGTTGCGCGCCAAGGCGGTCAAGTTCAAAAAAGGTGAGGCTACGTTTCGCGACAAGTTGCTGACCAGCACCGATGCAGTCGGCAAACTGGCATCGATCCCTGTCGTGGTGCAGATCGTCAACGCGGTCAACAAGGCGCCGGCCGCTCGCAAGGTGATGCAGTCCATGCTCGGCGTGCACAAGGACCGGGTGTTGCCCGAATACACCAGTGCGCGATTTCGCGGAACCGCGCAGCCGGATTCATCGTTCCCGGTGAAGGACGGCAAGAACGCGCCCGGCAAGGTGGCGATTTTCTCCACCTGCTATGTGAACTACAACGAGCCCGGTATCGGCCACGATCTGCTGAAGATCCTGAAGCACAACGAAGTCCCGGCCATTCTCGTCGAGAAAGAGGCCTGTTGCGGCATGCCAAAACTCGAACTGGGCGACCTCGATACGGTTGCAAAGCTCAAACAGGCCAACATTCCCGTGCTCGCAAAGCTGGCGAAGGAAGGCTACGCCATCCTTACGGCGGTGCCGTCCTGTACCTTGATGTTCAAGCAGGAACTGCCGCTGTTGTTTCCGCACGATCCCGACGTCAAAGCCGTACGGGAAGCGATGTTCGATCCGTTCGAGTATCTGATCCTGCGCAACAGGGACGGGCTGCTGAAGAAGGATTTCAAGACACCGCTCGGCAAGGTGTCGTACCACATTCCCTGTCACCTGCGCGTGCAGAACATGGGGCAGAAGACGCGCGAGGTGTTCGAGCTCGTGCCGCAGACGCAGGTCAACACGGTGGAGCGCTGCGCGGGACACGACGGCACCTGGGGCGTGAAAACGGAATTTTTCGCGGACTCGATGAAAATCGGCCGGCCGGTCTTCCGCCAGATGGCCTCTACTGCGCCCGACTATGTGAGTTCGGACTGCGCGATCGCCGGCCGCCACATACGGCAGGGTATGGCAGAGGGCGATCCTGGCGAAGGCAAGGCCGAGAAGCAGCACCCGCTGACCCTCATCCGCATTGCCTACGGCCTGTGAATCAAATGCACGCGACCGAAATCGACCGAAAGAGGACGCAAATGGCTGCGATCACGGCAGAGAGCCTGATGTCTCTCGAACAATATGCAAAGGCGCGCAAGGAATTCCGCGAGCGGGTTCTGACGCACAAGAAGAACCGTACCGTGCAGCTTGGCGAGCACGTTACCCTGGTGTTCGAGGATGAACTGACCATGCGCTACCAGATCCAGGAGATGCTGCGCGTGGAACGCATCTTCGAGGAGGAGGGCATACGCGACGAACTGGATGCCTACAATCCGCTGGTGCCGGACGGCAGCAACTGGAAGGCGACGATGTTGATCGAATACACCGATATCGAAGAGCGCCGTACGGCCTTGGCAAAACTCATTGGCGTCGAAGATCGGGTCTGGGTCAAGGTGGAAGGGCAACCGCGCATTTATGCGATTGCCGACGAAGACCTCAACCGGGAAAACGACGATAAGACCTCCGCCGTCCATTTTCTGCGCTTCGAACTGTCTGCGGCGATGAAGCAGGCGCTGAGGGAAGGATCCGCGTTGTCGTTGGGCGTGGACCACCCGAACTATTCGGCGACGCTAGAAGCAGCCGGAGCCCCAACGGCAGCCTCCCTGCTGAAAGACCTGGTCATCTAGAACGCGTATTCTGGTCCCCCGGTCTAACCAGTACAATAACGGCGGCCCAAGGGTCGCCGTTGGTTTTTCCGAAACCGAATTGTCGAGGAGCACGATGCTGGAATCCCGCATGATCGGCATGCTCGAGGACCGCCTTAAGCGTGTAGGCCTGCCCATCAGCATGACCCTTTGGAACGGCAACACCCTCAGATCCGGTCCGGACGTCCATCTGCGCCTTACGGTGAAATCCCCGAAGGCGCTGATGTCGCTGGCCAATCCCAGCCTGGGCGGGATCGCCAGGGCCTATGTCGAAGGTCAGCTCGATATCGAAGGGGACATTCGAGAGACCATCCGCCTGGGCGAAGGACTGGTGTCCGGGGATTTGACCACCTACAACAATCGCTCGACCGTCTGGAAATGGTGGCGGCATACGCGTCCGGCCGATCGAAAAAACATCCAGCATCACTACGACGTCGGCAATGATTTCTATGGTTTGTGGCTTGACCGCAACCGGGTCTATTCGTGCGCCTATTTCAAGAAGGCCGACGATACGCTCGACGTGGCGCAGGAGCAGAAGCTCGATCTCATCTGCCGCAAGCTGGACCTCAAGCCCGGAGAGAGATTCCTCGACGTCGGCTGTGGCTGGGGCGGCCTCATCGTCTGGGCAGCCCGGCACTATGGTGTTACTGCACTGGGCATAACGTTGTCCGACGAGCAGCATGCCTACTCGACAGAGAAGATCAAGGAATTCGGACTCGAAGGCCGCTGTGAAGTGCGGCTGATGGACTACAGGGACGTGCAGGAAGACCAGCCTTTCGACAAGATCGCCAGTGTGGGCATGTTCGAGCATGTTGGAAAGCGCAATCTCAAGGCGTATTTCGGAAAGATTTTCCGGTTGCTCAGACCGGGCGGGATGGTCATGAACCACGGCATCACGACCAATTCGCTGGAAGATGCCGAGCTCGGCAGCGGCATCGGCGATTTCGTGGATGAGTATGTATTTCCCGGCGGCGAACTGGTGCACGTCTCGCGCGTTCTTACCGAGATGTCCGGACAAGGGCTGGAACCCTGGGACGCCGAGTGCCTCAGGCCGCACTATGCGAAGACCCTGTGGGAATGGGTGGGCCGGCTGGAGACGAAGCAGGAAGAGGCGCGCCGCATCGTAGGCGAAAAAATGTACCGCATCTGGCGCATCTACATGGCCGGCTCTGCGCACGCGTTCGATCGGGGCTGGATCTCGATCTTCCAGATACTCGGAACGAAGCCCATGCCGGACGGTTCGGTGCCCTATCCGCTGACACGGGAACATGTCTACAAATGAAATTACCGGCTGCTCGCGGAATTGCCTTGCGGTTGATTGTGGCGTTGGCCGCCTTCACAGTCGCACTGAATGGCTGCGGCGGCTCCACCGGCCCAAAGACAAAGACGCTGCAGCGTGGCGAGAAGGAAGATATCGGGGGCGTGCTGGAGGAGAAGGGGTTCAAGGAAATCGAAGTGGCGTTGCCGTCCTATCCGCAGGATTCCGGCCTGCTGGAATTCCTGCCGCGGCGCAATTCCGCAAATCACTTCTATATCGACCGTGATTCGATATCCATCGGAGCAGACCGGGTCGTGCGCTACAGCGCCGTAATCAAATCTGCGTCGGGGGCGCTCAACACGAGCTATGAAGGCTTGCGCTGCAAGACGTCGGAATACAAGGTCTATGCGTTCGGCGTCGAAAACGGCACATGGGCGAAGGTGCCGGATGTGCAATGGCGCAAGATCCCGAGGATGAATGGGGATTTCCGCTTCACGTTATACAAGGACTATTTCTGTGACCTCGCGGCTATAGCCGGTCGCAACGAGAAAGACCTCATTGCCAATCTGACCGGGAATCCGCTCAACAACGTTAGCGACAAGAATCGGTGAGCCAGCCGGCCAGCTTGATTTCCGATTGTCCTGCACTGCAACTTGGTGCTGCCTAGAGCAGCACCAAGTTATCTCGGTGGATTAGCTCGGGTTCGTCGATGTAGCCCAGCCGGGCTTCGATTTCATGGCTGGGCGATCTGAGGATTTTGCGCGTCTCGGCAGAGTCGTAGTTGACCAGTCCGCGCGCGATCTCGAGGCCCTGCGGGTCCAGGCAGCTCACGACTTCGCCGCGCTCGAATTCCCCCACTGCTTCGAAGACACCGATCGGCAGCAGGCTCTTTCCATCGGTCTTGAGCGCGCGCACCGCGCCATCGTCGAGCTTGAGCTTGCCGCGTACCTGCAGGTGATCCGCCATCCATTGCTTACGTGCCGCGAGCGTCAATGTTTCCGCGATCAGCTGCGTGCCTATTGCCTCGCCGGAAGCCAGCCGAACCAGCACATTGGGCTCGCGTCCCGAGGCAATGATGGTGGCCGCGCCGCTGCGTGCGGCCCGTCTGGCCGCCAGCACTTTCGTCAGCATTCCGCCGCTGCCGATGCGGCTGCCCACGCCACCCGCCATTTTTTCCAGGCTGGCGTCGCCGGCCCTGGCTTCCTGGACCAGCTCGGCGTCCGCATGGCGTCGCGGGTCCTTGGTGTAAAGCCCGGGTTGGTCCGTCAGAATCACCAGCGCATCGGCCTCGATGAGATTGGTGACGAGTGCGGCCAGCGTGTCGTTGTCGCCGAACCGGATCTCGTCGGTGGCCACCGTGTCGTTCTCGTTGATCACCGGGATGACGCCCAGATCGAGCAGCGTGCGCAGCGTCGAGCGCGCATTGAGATAGCGCTTGCGGTGCGCCAGATCTTCATGTGTCAGCAGTATCTGGGCGGTATGCAGGTCGTGCTTGCGGAAACACGATTCGTACGCTTCGACCAGGCCCATCTGGCCGACTGCCGCCGCCGCCTGCAATTCATGAAGGGCGTTCGGCCGGCGTTTCCAGCCCAGGCGTTGCATGCCCTCCGCGACCGCGCCGCTCGATACCAGCACGACTTCCTTCTTGCGTCTCTTGAGTTCGGCGATCTGCTCCGCCCAACGCGCGAGCGCGGCATGGTCGAGTCCCTGCCCTTCGTTCGTGACCAGGCTGCTGCCGACCTTGACGACCAGGCGTCGTGCTTCTGCAGCGACGGATTTCATTGGGTGGATTTCATTTCTCTGCGGCGCCTCGGGTTATGCGCTGTCTTCCGCGCTCTCGGTGGGCTCGGTTCTGGCGTTGCGTTGCAGGTGCTCCATGATCGCGAAGGTGAGCTCGCGTCCCCCCTCCCCGGTGAGCGCCGAAATGATAAAGGTTTTCTCGGGCTCGGAAACAAGCCGGGAATAGGCCGAAAGGAAAGCCTGAACCCTCTGTTCGCGTTCTTCCGGTGGGATCAGGTCGACCTTGTTCAACACCAGCCAGCGCGGCTTGCGAAACAGCGCCTCGTCGTATTTGCGCAGTTCTTCGACAATGGCGCGCGCGTCATTCGCTGGATTCGCGTCCTCGTCGAAAGGCGCCAGGTCGACCAGGTGCAGCAGCAACCGGGTGCGCTGCAAATGGCGCAGGAACTGATGCCCAAGGCCGGCGCCTTCCGCCGCACCTTCGATCAAGCCGGGAATGTCCGCGATGACGAAACTGCGGTTTTCGTCCACGCGCACGACGCCGAGGTTCGGGTGCAGCGTGGTAAAGGGATAGTCCGCGACTTTCGGCCGTGCTGCGGATACCGAGCGTATATAGGTCGATTTCCCCGCGTTCGGCATGCCGAGCAGACCAACGTCGGCCAGAACCTTGAGCTCGAGCTTCAATCGGCGGCTCTCGCCGAGCGTACCCGGCGTGCATTGGCGCGGCGAGCGGTTGGTGCTGGACTTGAAATGGATGTTGCCGAGGCCGCCCTGGCCGCCTTTGGCCAGGACCGCGGTCTGGCCATCGACGGAAAGATCTGCGAGCACTTCACCGGATTCGATATCCGTTATTACGGTGCCGACCGGAAAACGCAGAGTGATGTCGTCCGAGGCTTTGCCGTAGCAATCGGATCCGCGGCCTTTTTCGCCGTTGCGCGCCCGATGGATGCGGGCAAAGCGGTACTCGACCAGCGTATTGATGTTGCGATCGGCAAGCGCAAGAATGCTGCCGCCGCGGCCGCCATCGCCGCCGTCCGGGCCGCCGCGCGGGATGAATTTCTCGCGCCGGAAGCTCGCGATGCCGTCCCCGCCTTTTCCGGCGTGGACTTCGATGTTGGATTCGTCGACGAATTTCATATTTCAATAAATACCATGTGCCGCCAAGGCGCCAAGAACGCCAAGGGAAACCCAAAGGAGTTTGAAAATCGAGCTCAAGGTCTCCGTTGCGCCAGTTACCCGAATAACGTGTGAGTGTGTATTCCAGCCCATCACATCACATTCTTCCAACTCCGGCATTTCTTGGTGTTCTTGGCGCCTTGGCGGCAAGACGGAAACAAAAAAGCCCTACCGGATCCGATAGGGCTTCTTGGCTTGAAGCGGGAAACCTTACGCCGGCAGGACGCTGACAGTCTTTTTCTTGAACGGGCCCTTGATCGCGAAGTTCACCGTGCCGGTGATCTTGGCAAACAACGTATGGTCCTTGCCGATGCCGACATTTTCGCCGGGATGAACCTGGGTGCCGCGCTGGCGCACGATGATGCTGCCTGCGGAAATCACCTCACCTCCGTAACGCTTCACGCCGAGACGTTTGGACTGAGAGTCGCGGCCGTTACGGGAACTGCCGCCTGCGTTCTTGTGTGCCATGTTCTGGGTTCCTTATGCCGAGATCGTGCCGATCTGGATCTCGGTGTAATTCTGACGGTGTCCGCCGTGACGCTGGTAATGCTTGCGCCGGCGCATCTTGAAGATGTGCACCTTGTCGTGACGGCCATGGGACACGACCGTCGCCTGAACCGTAGCCCCGGCTACCAAGGGTGCCCCGATCGAGACCTTGTCGCCGTCTGCAACCATCAGGACATCCAGCGTAATCTGGCTGCCGATATCCGCAGGTAACTGTTCTACCTTGATTTTTTCGCCTGGGGCGACCCGGTACTGCTTGCCGCCGGTTTTTATGACCGCATACATGATGGAGCCCTCGATACGCTTTTGAGGAAAGCCGCGCATACTACAAAAAAAGAAGGGCTTAGTAAAGCGAATGCGTACTGGCTGGCCCGGCCCGGGGCTCGCGGCGAGCAGGCTTCCACCATACGCGTATTTCCTTGACAGTGCCCCGGCGCGGTTTCTACCATCGCGCACTTTGCTTGGCGGCAACGCTTCTTTGACCCTGCCTGTGACCTCTGAAATCATCAAAAGTCTGATTGCCGACGATATGGACAAGGTCGATCTCGTCATCCGCGATCGACTGAAGTCCGAAGTGGTTCTGATCCGGCAGGTGGCCGATTACATCATTGGCAGCGGCGGCAAACGGCTGCGGCCCGCGCTGGTAATCCTGTCGGCGGGAGCTTGCGGCTATGCCGGACCCCATCGCCACGAGCTGGCTGCAGTGGTCGAGTTCATCCACACCGCCACGCTTCTGCACGACGACGTCGTCGACGATTCGCATATGCGGCGCGGCCGCGCGACGGCGAATTCGACATTCGGCAATGCGGCAGCCGTGCTGGTCGGCGATTTTCTCTATTCCCGGGCGTTCCAGATGATGGTCGACGTGCAGAACATGCGGATCATGGAGGTATTGGCCGATGCCACCAATACCATCGCCGAAGGCGAGGTGATGCAACTCCTTCATGTCCACAACGCCGACGTCAACGAGCAGGACTACCTGCGCGTGATCCGTTCGAAAACCGCAAAGTTGTTCGAGGCAGCGGGGCGGCTCGGTGCCATTCTCGCCGGCGTACCACCGGCGCAGGAAAAAGCATTGGCGGAATACGGCATGCACCTGGGCACGGCTTTCCAGCTGGTCGACGATATCCTAGATTATTCGGGCGACTTGGCGCAGACCGGAAAGAATCTCGGTGATGACCTTGCCGAAGGCAAGACGACTCTCCCTATTATCTATGCAATGCGCAACGGCAGCGCGGAGCAAGGGGGGATAATCCGCAATGCGCTTACCAGCGGGGGCTTAAGCGATTTCGAACCCGTACTCAAAACCATGCAGGAGACCGGGGCCCTCGACTACACGCGCAAGCGGGCCGAAGTTTCGGCGCACGATGCGCGCAATGCGATCGCCGTACTGCCTGATTCAAAATACCGGGATAGTTTGTTAGAATTGGCGGCCTTTGCGGTGACCCGCAAGTACTGAAACTCACCGTCGGGGTGTAGCTCAGCCTGGTAGAGTACTGCGTTCGGGACGCAGGAGTCGGAGGTTCGAATCCTCTCACCCCGACCAATCCATACATTCGCGCTGCGAGG
>JANXPQ010000197.1 GCA_025357235.1 Betaproteobacteria bacterium | reverse complement strand
CCAGCGCGCCGAGGACTTGGTCGGCATCGAGATGCCGATGGTGCCTTTGTCTGCGGCCTGCGCTTGCGGCAGGACGACAGCCACCCCGAGAACCAGGCCGGCAATCACAGATAGTAGTTTTTTCACGAAGTGTCTCCTCTTGTGGATATTGTTTTGTTATTGGTCGCTAGCCTGTCCGCGCCATCTTTCTCTTTCGGAAAAACATGCGTTCCGAACGCAAAAGCGGACGCTGGCCCGATGGTAGAGGCCTTTGCCATAACGCTCTAATGAAATTTTCGGCGTTTGGGATATTGATTTCGGTATGCCTGACGTCCGGCAGCGCGGGCACTTCGCCAGCCGAATCGGCCGGCCGCGACTTCCAGATCACTCGCCGGCCAGCCGGTACCCGACGCCGGTTTCCGTCAGCAGATGGCGCGGCCGTGCCGGGTCGTCTTCCAGCTTGTGGCGCAACTGTCCCATGTAGATGCGCAGGTAATGCGACTGCTCGACATGGGAAGGGCCCCAAACGTCGCGCAGCAACTGGCGATGCGTGATGACCTTGCCGAGGTTGCGCGCCAGCACCGACAACAGGCGATATTCGATCGCCGTCAGATGGACAGGCATTGCCGCGCGGGTCACGGCCCGGTTGGCGAGGTCCACGCGAACGGCGCCAAACTCCACGACAGCGTCGCCTTCGGGCCCGGTCGCGACGCGACGCAATGCAACGCGCACCCGCGCGAGCAGTTCCCCCACCCCGAACGGCTTGGTAAGGTAGTCGTCGGCGCCGGCATCCAGCGCGGCGATCTTGTCCGCTTCGTTGGTGCGGGCCGACAGCACGATGACCGGCATCGCGCTCCAGCCGCGCAGGTCACGGATGAACTCGACGCCGTCGAGGTCCGGCAAGCCGAGGTCCAGCACTACAAGATCGGGTTTGCGGGTGCCGGCCTCGATGAGTCCTTCCTTTGCGGTCTGCGCTTCGAATACTTTGTGGCCCTGCGCCTCCAGCGAGGTGCGCACGAAGCGCCGGATCTGCTTCTCATCCTCGACGATGAGCACGGAAATCGCCGGTGTATTCATGGCACGCCCGCTGCGGCGGCGGGTTGCAGCGCTTCGTCGACCGGGACGGGCATCTCGGGCGGCGAGCCGAGCGGCAGCGCGATAATGAAGCGCGCACCACCATCGGGACCGCGTTCCGCGCGGATTTTGCCGCGATGGGCTTCGACGATGGCGCGACTGATGGCCAGGCCCAGGCCGACGCCCGGCGTGGCGGATTCACGCTCGCCGCGCGCGAATTTTTCGAATATCACCTCTTCCGACCCCGCTGCAAACCCCGGGCCGTTGTCGGCGACTACGATGTGGAACTCATCCCCGCGAATGGCGGCTTCAATGCGGATCACGCTGCCCTTCGGCGTGTACTTGGCGGCGTTCTCGAGAAGATTGACCAGCACGCGCTTGAACAGCACGGCGTCGATTTCCACCAGCGGCAGGCCGGCCGGCAGGTCGATGCGCAGCGTATGCGCGGCCAGCAACTGGCCGAGCGCCGCGACGGCGCTGCCCACAACTTCTTCCAGCGGTTGCCACTGACGGTTGAGCCTGACTTCACCCGCCTGCAGTTTCGCCATGTCGAGCAGGTTGTTGACCAGCGCATTCATGCGCACGGCTTCGTCGCGCATCGCGCCGGCGATTTCCAGTTGTGGCTCGGAGAGCGCCGGCCGCGTGAGCGAAAGCGATTCCGCGAGGCCTAGCAACGCGGTCAGCGGCGTTCTCAGGTCATGAGAAAGCGCACTCAGGATCGAATTGCGCAGGCGCTCGGATTCGATCCGGACCAGCGCTCCCTGCGCCACATCGACGTAGTGCACGCGTTCCAGCGCGATCGCGATGAGGGCGGCGAACGTCTCGAGCAGGCGGCGCTGTTCGGGGATCAGCAGCAGCCGCGCCATCTCGGGTTCCACCGCCAGTACGCCGCGCGTGCGCATCGGCGCCGGCAGCGGCGCGTAGTGAATGCGGCTGCCGGGCAGCGTGTCGGTGCCGAAGCCTGCCGGTTTGCCGTTGTCGTAGACCCACTGCGCGATGGCGAGGTCGACGACCGGGGATTCGGCTGCTTTGCCGGCGGACGGCTCGTGCAAGTGATCGTCTTCGTCAGGCAGCAGGATCACCGCCTTGGCGTGAAAACTCGCCTCGATATGCTTGTCGCTGATCTCGAGCACCTGTTCCTGCATCAATACGCCGGACAGTTCGCGCGCCAGTTCATAGAGCGCGCGGGCGCGCGCTTCCCGGTGCCCCGCCACGCGCGCCTCGAAACGCAGTCCGGAGGTGAGGTGGCCGATGACCAGCGCTACTGCGAGCATGACGCCGAATACGATGAGGTATTGCGCATCCGCAATGGCCAGCGAGAAGCGCGGTGGCACGAAGAAGTAGTCGAAGGCCGCGACGGCGAGAAACGCCGCCAGAACGGCAGGACCGCGTCCGAACCGCACGGCCACGAGGACTACCGCGAGCAGAAACAGCATCACGATATTGGCAAGGTCGAGGTAGGGTATGAGCGGCATGGCGCCCACGGTCGCGAGCGCGCAAATCGCAATCGCCCACGCATAACCGGCGTACTGCAGTAGCGACCTGTCGCCTTCGTCGGCCACGCTGGCACGACGCGGCGCCTTGCCCGCATCGAGCCCGACCTGGACGACTTCCAGGTCCGGACCCAGCACAGCCAGCCGCTCCGGGAAGGACTGCGCCAAGGGCCAGCGGTGCCGGCTGCTGCGGCCGATCACCACGCGGGCGAGGTTGTGGCTGCGCGCATAGGCGACGATCTGTTCGGCCGGAGACTGGCCGGTCAGCGTCGCCGTCTGCGCGCCGAGCTGCTGCGCCAGCGCGAGCACGCGCAGGATGCTTTCACGCTGCGCATTCGGCAGTTGCTGCAACTGCGGCGTTTCGACATAGACGGCATGCCATTGCACGCCGAGTTGTTTGGCGAGACGGGCGGTGCTGCGCACCAGCTTTTCCGTGCCTCGCCCGGGACCGATGCAGGCCACCAAGGATTCGCGCGTGGCCCAGACCGGGCCGATCGCCTGATCGTGGCGATAGACGAGCATCTGGTCGTCGACGCGGTCGGCCGTGCGGCGCAGAGCCAGTTCGCGCAGCGCGATCAAATTTCCCTTGCGGAAGAAATTCTGGATCGCGCGTTCCGCCTGGGCGGGCATGTAGACCTTGCCCTGGCGCAGCCGCAGCAGCAGCTCGTCCGGTGGCAGGTCTACGACCGTGACTTCATCGGCATTGTCGAACACCCGATCAGGGACCGTTTCCCAGACCTTGACGCCGGTGATGCCGGCGATCACGTCGTTCAGGCTTTCCAGGTGCTGGACGTTGACCGTGGTGTAGACGCTGATGCCGTCATCGAGCAGTTCCTCGATGTCCTGCCAACGCTTCGGGTGACGGGAGCCGGCCGCGTTGTTGTGGGCCAGTTCGTCGACCAGGATGACTGCCGGATGGCGCGCGAGCGCCGCATCGAGATCGAATTCGGCCAAGCGCGAACCGCGATGATCGACGTAACGCGGAGCCAGGACTTCCAGGCCTTCCAGCAGCGCCGCGGTATCCTTGCGGCCGTGGGTTTCCGCGATGCCCACAACGACATCCACCGGCTGAGAGCGCAGCTCGTGCGCGGCGGAGAGCATCGCGTAAGTCTTGCCGACACCCGCCGACGCGCCGAAAAAAATCTTCAACCTGCCGCGGATGACGCGATCTTCCTCGCGTCGGATCCTGGCGAGCAGTTCGTCGGGGTCTTGCCGGTTGTCCGTCATCGCATGCCGTCTCTTCTCCTATTGTAGAGAGCCGCGGCGGCGCGGACTACTGCAATGCGTCGAGCGCGAGATTCAGGCCGAGTACGTTCACCCGTGGTTCGCCGAGGAAACCGAGTTGCCGGCTTTCGGTGAATTGCGCGACCAGCGTTCTGACTTTCTGCGGATCCACGTTGCGCGCCCTGGCAACGCGATTGACCTGATACTCGGCGGCAGCCGGGCTGATGTGCGGGTCGAGGCCGCTGGCGGAAGCGGTCACCAGATCGACCGGCACCGGCGCGGCGTTGTCCGGGTCGGCATCGCGCAGCGCCTTGATCCGCCCCGTCACGGCATCGGTAAGGGCGGGATTGAGCGGCCCTAGGTTCGAACCGCTCGAAGAACTGGCGTTGTTCGGATAAGGCGACGTTGCCGACGGACGGCCCCAGAAGTGTTTCGGATCGGCGAATGATTGTCCGATGAGGGACGAACCGACGGCTTTGCCGTCGCGCTCGATCAGACTGCCTTTTGCTTTCCAGGAAAAGGCTGCGCTGCCAATTCCCGTAACCACGAGCGGATAGGCCACGCCGGTGATCAACGTCATTACGACCAACATCACAGCCGCGGGTCTGAGTTCGTTCAACATGGCATTCTCCTCTCAAAGACCTTCAAAACTGCGTTCCCGAAGGGACCAGAAGGCGCGTACCGTGGACTAACGCTTGCGCGACCGAGGGGTTCGCCGCGGCCATGCTGGCGATCCTGATCGCGATTCCCGCCAACAGTAGCAGAACGATGACGATGGCCTCGACCCAGAAGCGCTTCAGATCCCGCCAGGCGGCTCGCACATGGGCCGCGGCTTTGCGCAGCAAATGAACGAACGCCAAATATGCCGATGAACGAAATGTGAACTGGCTCATGATTGCTGTTCCTTGTCGACGCGCTCGGCGCTCCCGGCATCGGCCGAGATGCTTGTCCGATACGCTTCAACATGCAACGTAGTGCCGCTTCCACAAAACTTCCGCAAGAATTGGCCGGCGCCGCGTAAAGATCGCGTAAAGGTCCGCTCATGTCATCCCCAGCGCGACGAGGATCAGGTCGATCAGCTTGATGCCGACGAACGGCACGATGATGCCGCCGACGCCATAGATCAGCGTGTTGTTGCGCAACAGCGTGGCCGCGCCGATCGGCCGGTAACGCACGCCCTTGAGGGCAAGCGGAATCAGCGCCACGATGATGAGTGCGTTGAAGATCACCGCCGACAGGATGGCACTCGCGGGACTGGCCAGCCCCATCACGTTGAGCGCATTCAGTTGTGGATACGTCGTCGCGAATGCGGCAGGAATGATGGCGAAGTACTTCGCCACATCGTTGGCGATCGAGAACGTGGTCAATGCACCGCGCGTCATCAGCAACTGCTTGCCGATCTCGACGATCTCGATCAGCTTGGTCGGGTTGGAATCCAGGTCCACCATGTTGCCGGCTTCCTTGGCTGCCTGCGTGCCGGTGTTCATGGCAACCGCGACGTCGGCTTGCGCCAGCGCCGGCGCGTCGTTGGTGCCGTCGCCCGTCATCGCTACCAGACGACCCGTTGCCTGATGCTCGCGAATCAGCTTCAGCTTGGCCTCGGGCGTGGCTTCCGACAGGAAGTCATCCACGCCGGCCTCGGCGGCGATCGAAGCGGCAGTCAGCCGGTTGTCGCCGGTGATCATGATGGTCTTGATGCCCATCCCGCGCAGTTCGGCGAAGCGCTCCTTGATGCCGCCCTTGACGATGTCCTTGAGTTCGATTACGCCGAGCACCCTGGCGCCGTCGGCGACCACCAGCGGCGTCGAGCCGTGGCGGGCGATGCCATCGACGATTTCGACAATTCCGGCCGGGAAGGCGCCACCCTTCGTCTCCACCCAGGCACGGATCGCGTCGCCCGCGCCCTTGCGGATCTGGCGCCCCTCGAGGTCCACGCCGCTCATGCGCGTGTGCGCGGAGAAATGCACGAAGCTCGCTCCCAACGCGGCGACGTCGCGCTCACGAACGTTGAACTTCTGTTTGGCCAGCACGACGATGCTGCGGCCTTCCGGCGTTTCGTCGGTAAGCGACGCAAGCTGTGCCACATCGGCGAGGTCGCGCTCCGAAACGCCCGCTGCGGGAAAGAAGCCCGATGCCTGGCGGTTGCCCAGGGTAATGGTGCCGGTCTTGTCCAGCAGCAGCACGTCGACGTCACCCGCCGCCTCCACCGCGCGGCCGGACGTGGCGATGACGTTCGCGCGCAGCATGCGTCCGATCCCCGCCAAGCCGATCGCGGACAACAGGCCGCCGATGGTGGTGGGGATCAGGCACACCAGCAGCGCCACCAATACCGTGATGGTCACCGGAGCGCCCGCCTTGGCCAGCTCGACGCCGTAGATCGAGAACGGCAGCAGCGTGACCGTGGCGAGCAGGAAGATGATCGTCATCTTCACCAGCAGAATGGTCAGCGCGATCTCGTTCGGCGTCTTGTGACGGCGCGCGCCTTCGACCATCGCGATCATGCGGTCGAGGAAGGCTTCGCCGGGGTTGACCGTCACGCGCACGATCAGCCAATCGGAGAGCACGCGCGTGCCCCCGGTGACGGAAGAGAAATCCCCGCCCGACTCGCGGATCACCGGCGCCGATTCGCCTGTGATCGCCGACTCGTCGACCGAGGCGACGCCTTCGATGACTTCACCGTCGGCGGGAACGATATCGCCGGCCTCGGCGATGAACATGTCGCCTTTGCGCAAATCGGCGGACGGCGTCCAGATCGCTTCGGCGTCGTGCTTCGCTACCTTGACCTTGCGCGCGAACGCAACCCGCTTGACCGCGCGCAATGCTGCCGCCTGCGCCTTGCTGCGTCCCTCGGCCACGGCTTCCGCGAAATTGGCAAACAACACCGTGAACCACAGCCAGACCGTCACCGCCAGGATGAAGCCGGTCGGCGCTTCGCCCTGTCCGCCGAGGGCCTGAACGAAGAGAATCGTGGTGAGAATGCTGCCGACGTACACCACGAACATCACCGGATTTCTCCACTGGTGCTGGGGCAGCAGCTTGACCACCGCAAAGAACAGCGCCTCCACGAGGATGCCTTTCGTGACGAGAGAGCGGCGCGGCGCGCCGGCGGGGGTAATTGCTTGGGTTGTCATAGCGGATCGACTCCTGTTTCTTTCGGGTTCGGCGGCCGGGCGCAGTTACTTGCCGCCGTACAGCATGAGATGCTCGACGATTGGCCCCAGCGCGAGCCCGGGGAAGAATGTCAGCGCGCCGATGACGATCACCACGCCGACGAGGAAGAAGACGAACATCGGCGTGTGGGTAGGCAGCGTGCCAGGACCGGCCGGAACCTTTTTCTTGGTCACCAGCGAGCCGGCCAGCGCGAGTACCGGCACGATGATCCAGAAGCGCGCGAAGAACATGACGATGCCCAGCGCGGTGTTGTAGAACGGGGTGTTCGCCGAAAGGCCGGCGAACGCACTGCCGTTGTTGCCGCTCGCCGAGGAAAAGGCGTAGAGGATCTCCGAAAAGGCGTGCGGACCGGGATTGGCGACGCCCGCTTTGCCCGCTTCCATAAGGACGCCGACGGCGGTGCCCACCAGGGCCGTGAACAAGGGTACCAGCACGCCGATCGCGGCCATCTTGATATCGAAGGCTTCGATTTTCTTGCCCAGGTACTCGGGTGTGCGGCCGATCATGAGACCCGCGACGAACACGGCGACCACAGCCAGCAGCAGCATTCCATACAGGCCGGAGCCCACCCCGCCGAAGATGACCTCGCCGATCTGGATGAGCCACATCGGCACCAGTCCACCGAGCGGCGTAAAGGAGTCGTGCATCGCGTTCACCGAGCCGTTCGACGCCGCGGTGGTCGCGGTGGCCCAGAGGGCCGAGTTGACGACGCCGAAGCGCGTCTCCTTGCCTTCCATGTTCCCGCCTGCCTGCAGGGGGGACGCCGCTTGATCCACGCCAAGCTTGGCCAGAAGCGGGTTGCCTGCCTGTTCCGAACCGACGCACACCGCGAGCAGCACCGCGAACACGATGGTCATCGCGGCAAGGATGGCCCAGCCCTGGCGCGTATCTCCCACCATCTTGCCGAAGGTGTAGCACAGCGCCGCCGGGATCAGGAGGATCGCCAGCATCTCCAGGAAATTCGAAAGCGGCGTCGGATTTTCGAATGGGTGCGCCGAATTGGCGTTGAAGAAGCCGCCACCGTTGGTGCCGAGTTGCTTGATCGCGACCTGAGAGGCGACCGGACCCACCGCGATCGACTGCTCCTTCTGCGTCGCTTTCTCGGTGACCGGATTGCCCTTGTCGTCCT
>JANXPQ010000324.1 GCA_025357235.1 Betaproteobacteria bacterium | reverse complement strand
CCATGCGCCGCTCGGCGGCGGCGATATCGGGGCGGCGCTCGAGCAGGCTGGACGGGATGCCGACCGGAACGGCCGGCGGCAACGCGTTGATCGGAGCCACGGCCAGCGCGTAGCTGGAGGGCGGTTTGCCGACCAGCAGGGCAATCGCATGTTCGAGTTGCGCGCGCTGCACGCCGATGTCGAGCGCCTGCGCCTGCGTGGTCTTGAGCTGGGTCTGCGCCTGGATCACGTCGACCTTGGCGACGATGCCCGCGGTGTACTGATTCTGCGTCAGCGTCAGCGATCGCTGATACGCGGCGATGGTGTCGTCGAAAAGCTGTTTCTGCGCATCCAGCGCGCGCAACTGGAAATAATCCTGCGCGAGTTCCGCCTGGATCGACAGGCGTAGCGCGTCGAGCTCGGCTGCGCTCGCCTGGGCACCGGCTTCGTTCGATTCGACCGTGCGCCGCACGCGACCCCACAGATCCAGTTCCCAGACGGCGTCGAGCGAAAGCGCATAGCTGGTGCTCGGCCCGCGCGAATTCAAACTCTGATTCTGGCTGATGAAACCAGAAGGCGATTGCGAACGCGTCACCGAAGCGCCGGCCGATGCTGTCGGCAGATAGCCGGCACGCGCCGATTGCACCAGGGCGCGCGCCTGGCGGAATTGCGCGGCGGCTTGCGCCAGGTTCTGGTTGGAAACGCCGACCTGTTCCTCGAGCGCGTTGAGCAACGGATCATTGTAGGTTTCCCACCATTTGCCGCGCAGTTCCTGGTCGCGCGGCTGCGCGAATTTCCAGCCCTCCATTTCCTTGAATGCGGCCGGTGTGTCCGCCGTCGGTCGCACGTAGTTCGGTCCGGCCGTGCAGGCGCCAAGCAGTGCAAGCGCCAGCAGTGGCCAGACGCTGTTTTGGATTGCTTTCATTTGGCCTCCAGGGCAGTCGGACCGGACAAGCCGGCTTTTGCGCCCGTAAGCCTCGACCAGCCGCGCTTGCACCAGAGGCTGAAGCGGTCGAGGTAAAGATAGACTACCGGCGTGGTGTACAGCGTCAGCATCTGGCTGACGATCAGGCCGCCCACGATTGAAATGCCCAAGGGGCGGCGCAGTTCGGCGCCATCGCCGAAGCCCACCGCCAGCGGAATGGCGCCGAGCAGGGCCGCCATGGTCGTCATCATGATCGGCCGGAAGCGCAGCAGGCAGGCCTGATAGATGGCCTGCTCGGGTTTCATGCCCAGCCGGCGTTCAGCGTCGAGCGCAAAGTCGATCATCATGATCGCGTTCTTCTTGACGATGCCGATCAGCAGGATCACGCCGATCAGCGCAATGATGCTGAATTCGCTGCCGCAGGCGAGCAATGCCAGCAGCGCGCCCACCCCCGCCGAGGGCAGGGTCGACAGGATGGTGATCGGGTGCACGAAGCTCTCGTAGAGCATGCCGAGCACGATATAGACGGTCAGCAATGCAGTCAGGATCAGCATCGGCTGGGTGTTCAGCGAATCCTGGAACAGCTTCGCGCTGCCCTGGAAGCTGCCTTGGATCGATGTCGGCACGCCGATGCGGTTGAGCGTGTCGGCAATCGCCCGCGTTGCATCGGACAATGCGACGCCCACCGGAAGATTGAACGAAATCGTCGAAGCGACGAATTGCCCCTGGTGGTTGACCGCCAGCGGCGTGTTGTTCGGCGCGTAACTGGAGAAGGCGGACAGCGGTATCTGTTTGCCGTCGGCGCTGCTCACGAACACGTCGTCCAATGCCTGCGGGCTCTGCCAGTACTGCGGTGCGGCTTCCATGACCACGCGATATTGATTGAGCGCGGTATAGATCGTAGAGACCTGGCGTTGCCCGAACAGGTCGTTCAGCGTCGCATCGAAGGTACGTGCGTTCACACCCAGGCGCGACGCCGCGTCGCGATCGATGTTGAGCGAGGTCTTGTCGCCCTTGTCCTGGCTGTCGGTGTTGACGTCGGCGAGTTGCGGCAACTGGATGAGAGCCTGGCGGATGCGCGGCTCCCACTCGCGCAGTTCCCGCAGGTCGTCGGCCTGCAGAGTGAACTGGTATTGCGCATTGCCCTGGCGGCCGCCCATGCGGATGTCCTGCACGGGCTGCAGATAGAGGCTGGCCCCGGGTTCGCGCGCCAGTTTGCCGCGCAGGCGCGCGATCACCATGTCGGCGGACATTCTGCGCTGATCCAGGGCTTTGAGCGATATGAACATCTGGCCGCTGTTGCGCTGCCCGCCGCCGGTGAAGCCGATGACGTTCTCGACGGCCGGATCCTGGCGCACGATGGTCATGAAGTCGTTGAGCTTCTGCTGCATGGCCTGGAAGGAGATGCCCTGGTCGGCCTGGATGAAGCCGCTCAGCCGGCCGGTATCCTGTTGCGGGAAAAATCCTTTCGGCACGATCACGTAGAGATAGACGTTCAGACAAACCGTGGCCGCCAGCAGCAGCATCATGATCAGGCTGTGCCGCAATGCCCAGGTCAGCGAGCGCGCGTAGCCGCGCTGCAGTCTTTCGAACGCGCCCCGGCTCAGGCGCGACAGGCGGCCGGGATTTTCCTTGTGCGATTGCCTGCGCAGCAGTCGCGCGGCCATCATCGGGGTGGTCGTCAACGACAGTGCAAGCGAGATCACGATGGCGACGGACAGCGTGACCGCGAATTCGCGGAACAACCGGCCGATGATGCCGCCCATCAGGAGAATCGGAATGAACACCGCGATCAGCGACAGGCTCATCGACAGCACGGTGAAACCGACCTCGCGCGTGCCCTGCAGCGCCGCTTCCATCGGCGGCGTGCCTTCCTCGACGCGGCGCCAGATGTTTTCCAGCACGACGATGGCGTCGTCGACGACGAAGCCGGTTGCCACCGTCAGCGCCATGAGCGACAGGTTGTTGAGGCTGTAGCCCGCCAGGTACATCACGCCGAAAGTCCCGAGCAGGGATACCGGCACGGCCACGGTCGGGATCAGGGTTGCGCTGACTTTGCGCAAAAACAGGAAAACGACCATCACGACCAGCGCGATCGAAATCAGCAGGGTGCGTTCCACTTCGTGCAGGGACGCGCGTATGGTCGGCGTGCGGTCGATCACCACGGCGAGGTCGATCGCACCCGGGATCGAGGCGCGCAGATTCGGCAAGGTCGCGCGCACGCGATCCACTGTCTCGATGATGTTGGCTCCCGGTTGCCGGTTGAGGATGATCAGCACCGCCGGCTTGCCGTCGGCCGATCCGGCGTTGCGCAAGTCCTGCACCGAGTCGGTGATTTGCGCCACGTCGGTCAGGTGCACGGCGGCGCCGTTGCGGTAGGCGATGATCAGCGGGAAATACTCGGCCGCTACCCTGGCCTGGTCGTTGGCGTAGATCTGCCAGTGCCGCGACTCGTCTTCGACCATGCCCTTGGGCCGGTTCGCATTCGCCGCGGCGAGGGCGTTGCGCACGTCTTCCGTGCCGATGCCGTACTTGTGCAGCGCCGACGGGATCATTTCGACGCGCACTGCCGGGAGCGAGCTGCCGCCGACGGTCACCTGGCCGATGCCGTCAACCTGGGACAGTTTCTGCGCGAGGATGCTGGAGGCCGCGTCATAGAGCTGGCCTCGCGTCATGGTGTCGGAGGTCAGCGACAGGATCATGATCGGCGCATCGGCCGGATTGACCTTGCGATAAGTCGGATTGCTCGGCAGTCCGGTCGGCAGCAGGGCGCGCGCCGCGTTGATCGCGGCTTGCACGTCGCGCGCCGCGCCGTCGATATTGCGGTTCAGCTCGAACTGCAACGTGATGCGGGTCGCGCCGAGCGTGCTCTGCGAGGTCATTTCATTGACACCGGCGATGCGGCCCAGCGAGCGCTCGAGCGGCATGGCGACCGTCGCGGCCATGGTCTCCGGACTGGCTCCGGGCAGCGAGGCCTGCACCGATATCGTCGGAAAGTCCACTTGCGGCAACGGCGATACGGGTAGCAGCCGGAACGCCATTACGCCGGACAGGGCGATGCCGAGCGTAAGCAGCGTCGTCGCTACCGGCCGATGGACGAAGAAATCGAGAAATTTCACGGCCGCACCCGCTCTGCCCGCCCGGGGTTTGCGCCGCCATCCTGCGCGCGCCGCCCGCCGCGGTTGGCCAGCCGGTCGAAGAACAGGTAAATCACCGGCGTCGTGAACAGCGTCAGCGCCTGCGACAGCAGGAGCCCGCCGACGATGGTGATGCCGAGCGGGCGGCGCAGCTCCGCGCCTGCGCCGCCGCCGAGCGCCAGGGGGAGGCCCCCGAAGAGCGCCGCCATCGTCGTCATCATGATGGGGCGGAAGCGCAGCACCGAGGCCTTGTGGATGGCTTGCTGCGGCGTGAGCCCCTCGTCGCG
>JANXPQ010000320.1 GCA_025357235.1 Betaproteobacteria bacterium | reverse complement strand
GATGCCGTGCGGCACAAGAAGTCGGGTCCGACTTAGGAGAGTGTTGTCAAACAGGGTCGGGGATGAAGCAATGCACAGATGGATACCTCCGTGTCCGATCTGAAGAGAAAACTCACGCCCTACATCCGGCAGTACAACAAGAACCTCAGGACCGCGAAATGGAAATACTTCGATCCGTCGCGGCGAATTACTTCCGGTTCAATTGATACAGTCCAATGAAAACTCGTCGGCTCGTTCCGGCAATCATACTGGTGTTGATTTCGGCCAGCGTCTCGTCCGCCAGCGCGGATTCACAAGTGGAAAAGGCATTCTCGCTATTGAAGACGCAACTTGCTGAACGTCGCGGGTTCTTGTTGGACAGGATGTTGGGTGCCGGATCCGCCCTGATCTCGGCCAATGCTCGGCAGTGGATGGGGGCTAGCCACTTCCTCACTCGAATGCTCAAGCACGTGCGCACCGAGATGAGCTACATGTACTTGCCTACAACCTGAAGCGAGTGATGCGAATCCTGGGTATCGGCAAAATGTTGAGAGTGCTGACGACGTAGACCCTCTACCGTCGCTTTCAGGTTCTCGCAGGGGCCCACGAGACGTTCCCAATGCCCCGGACGAGCCGGACCGACACGCGGACGGATGATCGTCCGGCCGGCCAACCAAACTCGATCATCGCCGATCCCGCGCCACGTTTTTACACGGCCTCGGCCGACTCCTGCCTGTCATGGAACAAAACTCTAGACCAAATCTCGCACTGCATGCGCGATCAAGTCGCGACTGCGTCAACTAATGTAGCGACGACAAAAGCCACAGAGCGGTTTTGCTGGAAGGAGTACTAAGGTCGGACAAGAACGCCGCGAGTGGGGGAGAGGCCACCTCGCTGCGTCGTCCGTTGTCGCGCGTGACCGAGAGAAGCGAAGACTTGGCGGTGTGGCGGCGCGAGAGCGATGCGTACTACGCGGAATTGAACACGACAAGACAAAACCGCATCGTTTGACAACCGTTTGACAAGCAAGGGTTGTGGCGTCTGGGAAAGCCTCCAACCCATTGTTTTTTATGGCGTCCCCAAGGGGATTCGAACCCCTGTTACCGCTGTGAAAGAGTTGTAAGTAACACTTCCTTGGACATCTGTGGAAAACGTAAGTGCCTTGTAAAGCTTGATGTTAAGCCATTCTACGTCTATAGTCATCCAAGGTCGTCCAGGAACATCTGCCGGACATATGACGGACACGGCCGGACACGGAGCATTCAACATGGCCAGAGCGACGCGAGACGCACGATTGGAAACACGAACGGCGCGACTGAAGCTGTCGCGTGGACGCCGGTACCAGACCACGCTGACCGGCCTAATGGCGCTGTGTTATCGCCGCACCAAGGCGGGCTTTGGGACGTGGTATGCCCGTCTGACAGATCCGCAGGGCAAGGAACGCGTAACCAAGCTCGGTGCCGCCGACGATCACGCCGAGGCAGACGGAATCGCCGTGCTGACCTATGCACAGGCACAGGAAAAATGCCGCGCCCTGGCGAAAGAGACCCATGCCACAAAGGGGGCACCGCTGACAGTCGCGGAAGCCGCCGAGCGATACCTGGCCTGGTACAAAGAACACCGCCGAGCCTATCAAGAGACCGACCACACGGTGCAGGCGCACGTCATACCGACTTTTGGTGAACGACTGGTTTCAGACCTGCGCACCGTAGAAATCAAGGCTTGGCTCAACCGCTTAGCGACCCAGCCCGCGCGTATCCGCACAGTCGCAGGCAAGAAGCAACGGCATCGCGATAAACCTTCCACGCCCGATCAGAAACGTGCGCGCAAGTCGACAGCGAATAGAGTACTGACCGTCTTGAAGGCCATTCTGAATCGCGCCTTCGAGGATGAGCTGGTCAGTGAAGATACCGCGTGGCGTCGGGTGCGACCTTTCGAGAATACCGACGAACCCCTCACCCGCTTTCTGACGGAAGCTGAGGCTAAACGTCTGATCAACGTTTGCCTTCCTGACTTCCGGCGCCTCGTCAAAGCTGCCCTGTTTACGGGAGCGCGATACAGCGAGTTGGCCCGCATGACCGCCTTCAATTTCAACGCCGATAGCGAGTCGGTTTACATCGAGCCGTCCAAGTCCGGCCGCGGTCGACATGTTCCGCTCAACGCGCAAGGGCTGGCGTTTTTCAAGCATTGCGCCGCGGGTAAGACCGGGCAAGACTTACTGTTTATCAAAGCCGACAGTGCGGCATGGGGGAAAAATCACCATGTCCGATCACTCCAGGATGCTTGCAAGGCGGCGAAGATCACGCCCGCGATCGGCTTTCACGAATTGCGCCACACCTACGCTTCATTGCTCGCGCAGGCCGGCGCGGATCTACTCACCATCAGCAAGCTGCTCGGACACGCGGATACCCGGATCACGAGCCGACACTATGCCCATCTGTGCGATAGGACGCTTTCAAATGCCGTGCGAACGCTGCTGCCGGGCTTTGGCCATGAATCGGATTCGAGGATAACCGCCATACGGTAGCCACCAGGCGCCAAGCTTCCGGTCGCCATCTTGAGCATCAGTAATCTTTAGGTTACAATTCACTTGTATCAGATCCGGGTCTATCAGACCGCCGCCCGGCACGAGCCGTTCACCGAATGGCTGGAACGGCTCGCCGACCGGCAGGCCCGGGCGCGAATCCGTGCGCGACTTGACCGCGTCGCCCTTGGCAATCTCGGCGATTGCAAGGCAGTAGGCAAAGGCGTGTCGGAACTGCGCATCGATTGGGGGCCGGGTTATCGCGTGTACTTCGTCCGCGTCGAAAACGTCGTGCTGCTTCTGCTCTGCGGGGGCGACAAGTCCACACAGCAAAAGGATATCGAGCGTGCTCAAACGTACCTCCAGGACTACCAATCGCGTGTCTAAAAGACCCGCTCCGCCAAGCGTCCCGTATGAGCCGCGGCTGATCGCCAGCCTCAAAGACCCCCACGAAGCCGCCGCCTATCTCGAAGCGGCGATCGAAGACGGCGATCAAGGCGTTCTCATGCTCGCGCTGCGCCACGTAGCGCAGGCACAAGGAGGCGTGGCGGCCGTCGCGCGCAAGTCCAAGCTCACGCGCGAAGCCACCTATCGCATGCTTTCAGCGGGCGGCAATCCCGAACTGAAAAGCTTGACTGCCGTGCTCGCAGCTACCGGGCTACAACTTTCCGTGAAGCCTCTCGAACGCAGACAGAGGAAGGCAGCGTGACCGATTAACAGCAAGCGGCAGAAGCTGTATGAGTCGCGCTTGGCCGACGGGGCGACGGCTGGCGGGGATCATCCAGGGTTGGCGCGGAAGGGCGTCTCATGGCGAGGCCAAAATCTGTTGGCAAGCTTCTTGTATCCGCAAACTCCGCTACTCCTCGCGGCCCGTTCAAATTCGATACGGCCCAAAAGAAGGATCTGGTCTCGCGCCTTGGGCTGAAGCTTAATAATCGTAAGGCTCTCGAATGCCTCGCCGAAGCGGAAGACATACTGTCGCTTGGCAGAGACCCAGGATTCACCAACAGAGTCACCCCCCAGAATGTCCTCGTCTCAATTGCCCCAGTCAGGAAAGCGGCGCACGCATTGCGCGACTCGCTAAATAAGCTTGACCATTTTACGGTCAGCGCACTTGTACTGTCAGAAGGCCATGAGGGAAAATCGGCTGATGCGCTCGAGGTACTGATTCAAGCCATCGAAAGGCTGCAAACAAAATACACGCGCGAAGCACAGTTAGGCCGTCCCGTGAACCTGGCACTTCGGGACACCGTCCGGTTGTTGGCCCGACTCTATGCCCGATATAGCGCAGTTCTTGAAAATCATAAGGACCGAGATTCGTTCATTTCGGATTGCCTTTGCTACGCGGGCATCCCCCATCCCGATCCGGACACTGATAAGACGCGATTCAGACTATTGCTGCAATAAAGGTACATGCCTCCGTACCTTTACCGCCATGCGGGAATGCCCCTGACAAGTTTTAATGGAAGCATCCACATGGAGGTAAGTAGATATGTCCCGCATTCTCAGGCTTCCGGAAGTCCTGCAGCGAGTCGGTCTCAGCCGATCCAGCGTTTACAAGCGCATCTCGGAGGGGAGTTTCCCAAGATCAATCCCGTTGGGCGCAAAAAGCGTCGGCTTCGTCGAATCGGAAGTCGAAGCGTGGATCGAAAAGCGAATCAAAGAACGTCACTCGGCGAATTAAGGCTGCGCCATGAAGTCAGCACTCGACCGGGCAATAGCACTCCGAGATCGGGAAATTGGTCGAAACGCGGAAAAGAATGCGTCGGTAATCCTGCGCTTGCAGTCGCGGGGTGTGCGATGACCGCAGACGCGCTTCTTGTACGGTTGGACGGGGTGCGGCGGACTGGTCCGGCCCGTTGGCTCGCAAAATGTCCGGCGCACGATGACCGCAGTCCGTCCCTTGCGATCCGCGAACTGGATGACGGGCGCGTCCTCGTTCATTGTTTTGCGGCGTGTTCCGTTCAAGACGTTTTAGACGCTGCTGGCGTGGACATGGCGGAGTTGTTTCCGCCTCGCCCTCTCAAGGTTCAAGGTGCACGCCCCGAGCGTCGCCCGTGGATTCCCTCCGATGTTTTCGCGATTGCGCGACTTGAGGTGAGTGTCGTGTTTCTGATCGCGTGCGATATGCACAAGGGCAGGGCGGTATCGGAACAGGACTTTAGACGTCTACTTGTTGCTGCCAGTCGCCTCGAACACATTGCGGAGGCCGCCTATGGCCGCTGAGATCCAGACACGCGAAAACCAGGCCATCGAACGTTTCGCCGATCGCACGAAGCTTGGCACCGCGCCGATCGATCGTCAGTTGAATCCGCCCGGCGAGCGTCCCGAAACTGAAACCAGAGTGTGGCCCGCCTCACTTGACCTTGAGGCACTGGCAGAACGAGAACCGCAAGCGCCGATGTCCATCATGGAAGGCGTGCCGATCGGCTACGCTACCGGCGTGTTCGGCCACGGCGGGGCGGGGAAGTCGCAAATCGAACTAATGCGGGCAGTGTGTATCGCAGCCGGCGTGCCGTTTTGCGGACTCGAAGTCAAGCGCTCGCGGGTGCTCTTCGTTTCATGTGAGGACCGTACCAATATTCTTCACTGGCGGCTGACATGTATCTGCGAACATTTAGGCGTCGATCTGGCGAGCCTTCGCGGCTGGCTGGAGGTTATCGACCTTGTGGGCCGCGATTCGATCCTGTTCGCACCAGATGCGCGCGCAGACCGTCCGCTGACGGTCGCCTACGGCGTCCTCGCCGAGCGCATGCGTGAGTATGAAACCGAGGTGCTCGTGCTTGACGGAATTACGGACACTTTCGGCGGTAACGAAAATTCGCGGGGCGAAGTCAAGTGCTACGTCAACGCGCTGCTCGCGCTGATTCCACCGGACACGGGCGCCCTGATCCTAATCGGCCACGTTAACAAGGTCACGGCCAGCGCCGGAACGAACGGCGAAGGCTATAGCGGCTCGACGGCTTGGCATAACTCCGTACGCGCGCGCTGGTATCTCTACCCGGAAATGATGAAAGGTGAGGACAACGAGCGCGAGCGAACCGGCAAGTTAACCTTCGCATTGCAGAAATCGAACCACGGCGAAACCGGTGCACAAATCGAATTCCAGTGGGACGCCGACGCACAACTTTTCATCGGTCGTGCGAAAGGTAACACGACTGAGTTTGATCGTAGTTACCGGGACAGGATAGAGCGGCAAGGCATTCTGGCTGCGATCCGCGCGTGTTCGGCGAGCATTCCGCCTATCATCGTGCCGGCTGCCATGCAGGGACCACGCACGGCCTTCTTTGTGCTATCTCGACGCGCGGAATTTCCCGATTCCATGCGCTCCGGAAAGCCAGGAAAACACCGCTTTGGGGGGCATATTGAAACGCTGCGCCAGTCCCACGCAATTGAGGAAGTGGAATATCGGCGCACAAACCGCCA
>JANXPQ010000307.1 GCA_025357235.1 Betaproteobacteria bacterium | reverse complement strand
AGTGAATGTGCAGGCCGCCGTTGACGTCAATCACAGACCCGGTGATGTACGAGGACCAGTTTGACGCGAGGAAGACCGCAACACTGGCGACATCAACGGGTTGGCCGAGACGGCCCAACGGCACCGAGCGCAGCACGTTCTGACGTATTTCCTCGGTGAGCTTGCCCTCGAAAATGTCGGTTTCGATAAGCCCGGGCGCGATTGCGTTGACGCGGATATTGCTCGGGCCCAACTCTCTGGCCAACGCCTTCGCAAGACTATGCACGCCTCCCTTTGACGCGCTGTAGTGGGCGGATCCGAATACACCACCCCCGCGCTGTCCTGCAAGTGAGCCGATGCAGACGATCACGCCGCCACGGCGCGCGATCATGCTGGGAACGACTGCCCGGCACATGTGCATCGTGCCGCCGAGGTTGATGTCAATGACGGCCTGGTACTCCTCGACCGTCATCTCGAGCAGGGGGGTTGACCGGCTGATGCCCGCGAACGTCAGCAATGCATCGATGCCGCCAAACTCCGCCGCGATCCGGCCTGCGACCTGCGCACACTGACCGGCGTCGGCAACGTCGCAACCGTATCCGCGGTGCGCAGGGCCGATGCTGGCCGCAGCGGCCATCGCTTCGGCCTCGCGCCGATCGACAATTGCCACCATTGCGCCTTGGGCTGCGAGCGCCTTCGCGGTGGCGAAACCCATCCCTCGTAGCGATGCGCCGCCAGTCACGATCGCGACCTTGTGTTCAAGCATCATCGGCTGCGACTCCGGCTTCGTCATCTGAAAAGAAGGCGGCAGTTGCGGCGGGCGGCATCGCGATGCCCAGCCCATGGGCACGCCGCAAAACACTCCAGAAATATCGGTAGGACGCACGGTCATGCAGTCGTCCGTCCGCCGAGATCGGGCCCCAGTTGCTGTGACTCGCAGCCAGCAGAACGTCCGCAGCCTCCTCGATGTCAGTCGATTCTGGAGACATCGCCCGAACGATCGGCAGGATCTGATCGGGGTGGACGCTCCACATGCGCAGGAAGCCGAACTCGTCACGGGCCCGGCGCGCGTCGCTGCCGACTGTCTCCGTGTCGCGCAATGCGGTGCAGACGTTATGGGCCGGCACCAATCCATACGCGAGCGCCGCCGCGACGATCTCGCTCTTGGCGCGCACGAGGAGTGGATGCTCGAACTGCAAGGGGCTGCGCATCGCGGCCTGTGGCAACGCTCCCAGGTGGTCACTGACGAAATCCATGATTCCGAAGTCGAGCACTTCGATGCCGGGCAGCGCGGCGATCGCAAAGACATCGCGCAGCGCACCGTGGGTTTCGATCAGTACGTGGACCGGAATGTGACGCTGCAGCCCTGCCGCGGATTCGCGCGACCGGATGTGGTCGATGACGTGCACGGCGTCCGACACCGAGCGGGACTTGGGCACGGTGAGATAGGCGATCCGGTCGCCCGCCTCGCCGATCAGGACTTCGATGTCGTCCTTCCAGTGGCGAGTGGTCACGTCATGGATGCGTGCGCCGACTCGCCCGAACGGGTTGGCATCCGACCGGATAGCCCGCGCCACCATTTGCACATGCGGCCGCTCTTCGCCCGAAACAGCACCGTCCTCGCAGTCGCAGGTGACGTCGAAAACCCGACCCAGCCGGCCCTGCAGCTCGAGCGCCTTGAAGATGAACTTCTCGGTTCCGGCGTAGTGTTCGCAGGGCGCGAGGACGGGTGACGGCGATTGCCCCGCAAACAATGCTTCATCCGGATGCGGGCTGCCCCCGGAAGCTGTGAGCTTGGATGGGGTCGTCATGCCGCACCACGTCGACGAAGACGCTCGACGCCGGCCGCATCGATACCGAGCAACTCGTGCAGCACCGTCTCGGTGTCGACGCCGAGCGCACCGCCGAGGCGGCGATGCTGCGCCGGCGTCTCCGAAAGGAGCGGGATCGACGCTGGCACGACGACCTCGCCCGCCCGCTCGTCCTGCACGCGCATCAGGTCACCGCGCGCCAGGTACTGCGGGTTCTCGAATATTTCGTCGATCGCCAGTATCGGACCGCAAGGCACGCCGACTTCGTCGCAGGCGGTTATGGCTTCCGCCTGGCTCATCGCGCCGACCCAAGCAGCGATCGCTGCGTTGATCTCCGCGCGTCCGGCGAGGCGCTGGGCATTGGTCGCATAGCGATCGGATGCACAAAACTCCTGCCGCCCCATCGCGCGGGCCAGGCGTTCGAAGATTTTGTCGCTGGAGCACGCAAGGGCCAGCCATTTGCCTTCGTTCGTCTGCCAATGCCCGTGCGGTACGACATGCGGGACATCCGCACCGAGGCGCTCGCGCACTTCACCAAAGCGCGCATAGACCGGCGCCAACTCGTCGAGCAGGCGAAAAACCGAGGCATACAGCGACACGTCGATCACTTGTCCAGCACCGGTCTGCTCTGCCACGCGCAACGCCATGAGCACACCGACGGCACCCCACAGACCCGAGATGTAGTCGGCAAGCGAGGTCGATCCCGGAACGACGGGCGGCCCGTCCGGCGTGCCCGCCAGGTGCGACAGTCCGGCAAAACCGTGCGCGACCCGAGCGAAGCCCGGCTTGTTGCGATAGGGGCCCGTCTGCCCGTATGCGCTGACCCGCAGCATGACGATGGACGGTTTCACGGCCTTGAGCACGTCGAATCCGAGCCCCCACTTTTCCAGGGTGCCTGGCCGGAAGTTCTCGAGCACGACATCCGATACCGCGACCAGGCCGAGAAACGCCTCCCGTCCCTCGGGGACCCTTAGATCAAGGGTGATGAAGCGTTTATTGCGCGCCTCGCTCAGCCAGACCATCGTGTCGCCGCAACCAGAGTCGGTGCCAAACTTTCGCAGCGGGTCGCCGCTGCCGGGCAGTTCGATCTTGATGACATCAGCGCCGAAATCGGCGAGCACCGTCCCGGTGAATGGCGCCGCGAGGAACGTTGCGATGTCCAGCACGCGAACGCCATCCAGTGCCTGCTTCGACGCCGTCATGTTGCAGCCTTTGGAATCCCGTTCTGCAGTGCTGGCGACGCCTGCCTGCCGATAAGCGCGGCCCTCTCGAGAATCGAGCGGGCGAGCTTGGCATGCGCCAGATCAATGAGGACGCCTTTTTCAGCAAACGCGCCGTTGCCTTTCTCCGCGGCCTGCCTCAATCCTTGCAGAACGTTGTCGGCCCACGCGAGCTGTTCCGGCGCCGGAGAAAACACCTCATTCGCGGCAAGGACCTGGGTCGGATGAATCGCCCATTTCCCCTCGTAGCCCAGCGCGGTTGACCGGACAGCCGAAGCGCGATAGCCCGCCATGTCGCCGAAGTCTGCGTAAGGGCCGTCGATGGCTCGCAACCCGTTGGCGCGACACGCGTTTGCGATGCGTGCCAGCGCAAAGTGCCACTGGTCGTTCCAGTGGCGGTGCCGGTGTCCATCTCCATCCGGCCCGGTCAGAACCGCATAGTTCGGACTCGCGGTGCCGAATTTGATATCGAAAGTCCGCAGGTCGACGGTGTAGTCACCCACTCCGAAGATCATCGCTTCGAGCCTGCCCGACGAGGCTGCGATCTGTTCCACGTTCGCGACGCCCTGGGACGTCTCGATAAGCACTTCGATGCCGGTGCGCTTCTCGCGGCGATATTCGCGCTCGATCAAGTCGAGCAACTGCGCCACGAACTGCACATCGAACGCCGAATCGGCCTTGGGCAGCAGGATCAGGTCGAGGCGTGGGCAGTGCGTCGCTACCTCTACGATGTCTCTGAGCGCCCACGGGGTGTCCAGACCATTCACCCGCACCGAAACTGTTTTGCCGCGCCAGTCGACCTCGTTGATTGCGCGTATGGCCTGGCCGCGGGCTTCGTTCTTGCGGGCGTCGGCGACGGCGTCCTCGAGGTCAATGAACACCGCGTCAACCTCACTGGCGGCGGCCTTGAGGAAGAACCGCTCGGACGTGGCTGGAACGGCCAACTCTGAGCGTTGCAGGCGCTGCGGCCGCTCCGGAGTGTTTCTTCGTGTCATCTGTACTCCCGTATGCGCAGGCAAGCCACCCAGCTTGCCCGGCGTTGTACAACCCGCCCGCATCCGCCAGGCCCGTCGCGCCGGAGGTGTTTGCCGACCATCGTTCAACCCCCGGTCAATACAATCACGCCACCCAATCGCGCAACCGCCGCAGTCTCATTGCATGAACGTCAATCTCAACCTGCTGCAGACCTTTCTGCTGGTCGCAGAGCGCGAAAGCTTCCGGCAGGCCGCCGAAGAATCCCATCGGACTCCCTCGGCTGTGAGCATGCAGATCAAGCATCTCGAGGACCAGGTGGGCGCGCCGCTTTTCGTTCGAACGACCCGCAAGGTAGAGCTCACCGCTGATGGTCAGCAGTTGCTCGTCCGAGTTCGCGAAGCGCTGACCGACGTAGGCAGCGGGCTGCAGGAGTTGCGTGACGCCGTCGAGCTGCGCCGCGGCCGCGTCTCGCTGGCCTCGTCGTTCTCGATCGCATCCACCCGCCTGCCCGACGTCCTGGCCAGATTCAAGCTCCAGCACCCGGCGACGGTCGTTCGCCTTCATGAACTGGCCCTGTCCGACATCCTCGAAGCGGTCCGCAGTCGTCGCGTGGATTTCGGTATCGGACCCACGACCACCGGGGCCACCGACTTTCGATTCGCGCCGCTCCTGCGCGACGAACATTGCGCCCTGATTCCGGCAGACCATCCGCTGGCGGACAAGCGCACGCTGACAATCCACGACCTCGACGGGGTTCCATTGGTCATGATTTCCAGCTTTGCCGCGATGCGCCGCCAGGTGGAAGCGCTCGCGCACCAGGCCGGGGTGACTCTGAACATTCAGTGCGAGGTTCAGCAGACCCAGACGCTGATCGCAATGGCTGCCGCCGGGCTGGGTGTGGCGATCGCGCCGAGGATCGCCGCGGAGGCCGCGACCGGCAACCGCTTGCGCCTCGCCTCTTTCGTACCCACCCTTGCGCGCGAGATCAGCATCATCACCCTGCGTGGTCACCAGTTGTCGAACATGCCTTTGCAATTGGTCCACCTGTTGCACCAGTCTCTGAGCGGGTCTTTGCCGGTTGTGGAGTGACTGTGTCTGCAGCGGTGCACCGCCCCGCTGCCGGGAAGTCTAGGCAGAAGGCAGCCAATCCGGAATCGCGTTTATCTGACGAATCGCTCAGGAACAGACTGCAACGCAATCAATTGCCCGCACGGCAGCGCGCCTTCAAGTCTTGAGAACAAACGGATCCTGGATTTCATCGCTCAATTCGCACCAGACGCTTTTCGTCTGCAGATACTGGCGCACGGCGTCGAACCCGTTCTGCCGCCCGATGCCGCTGTCCTTGTAGCCGCCGAATGGCGAGTTGAATGCCAATGCGCGATAGGTGTTGATCCACACCGTCCCGGCATGCAGGCGGCGCGCCACGGTATGCGCGCGTCGAAGTCCGCGAGTCCAGATCCCGGCGGCCAGGCCGAACGGCGTGCCATTGGCCAGCGCCACCACCTCGTCCTCGTCCCGGAACGGCGTCAGCGTCAGGACCGGTCCGAAGACCTCGTTCTGGCTGAGAAAGTTTTCGGGCGAACAGTTGTGCAGCACGGTCGGATTGAAGAAGAAACCGCCGGGAAATTCCGCGTGTGCGAGGCGTCCCCCGCCAACGAGGATCTCGCCACCTTCGCGGACCGCACGCGCAACCATTGATTCGTTCTTCTCCAGCTGCGCGCGTGTTGCGACCGGCCCCATCTGGCTGTGAATCGACATCGGATCGCCGACAACCAGCCGCCGGGCTCTGCCGACAATCCGCTCGACCAGCTGATCGTAGATGGACGCCTGCACGAAGACACGCGACCCCGCGACGCAGGTCTGCCCAGCAGCGGCGAAGATCCCCGAGAGCACGCCAGCTTCGGCGCGATCGAGGTCGGCATCTTCGAACACGATGTTCGCGCTCTTTCCACCGAGTTCGAGTACGGAGTCGACCAGCCGCTTTCCGGCGCGGCTCGCGATCGCCCGCCCCCCGGTGTCACTGCCCGTAAAGTTGATCTTGCGCACCAGCGGATGGTCGACGAGCGCCTCGCCGGTTTCGCGAAGGCCCGTCACCACATTGACGACGCCGGGCGGAATCCCGGCCTCCGTGGCCAGGCGCGCGAGCTCGAAGGCAGACGCCGAAGTGACTTCGGAAGGCTTGATCACGATCGTGTTGCCGGCCGCCAGGGCGGGACACGCAGCCATCATCGTGATGAACGTCGGCGAGTTCCATGGAACGATGACCGCCACCACTCCCAAGGGCTCGTTGAGCGTGTAGTTGAAGACCGATGTTCGATCTAGAGGAATGACCTTGCCCTCCACCTTGTCGGCCAGGCCTCCGAAGTAGTAGAGCCACTCTTGCGCTGCCAGGGCCTGCGCGTGCATCTCGCTCAGCAGTTTTCCATTCTGCTGTGTCTCGATCGCTGCGATGGTGCCCGCGTTCGCGGCAATCTTTTCGCCCCAGCGCATCAGCAGCCGACCTCGCCGGGTAGGCGACATGCGATGCCACTCACCTTCCGAGAACGCCCTGTGCGCCGCCTGCACGGCGAGGTCGACCTCCCGTGCCGAGGAATCGACGAACGTTCCCCAATTGATTCCGGTCGTCGGATTGATCGATACGAACGTCTGCTCCGTTTCGGCCGCGGCATCACGGCCATCAATGAAGTTCTTGAAAGTGCGCGTGCTTGGAGTTGAATTGCTTTGATGCATGCCTGTGGTCCTTGGATTGGATGGGACGCCCGGATCGCGGCGTCTCGTAACGCTGGATCGCGTCGTCAGGCCGCCCGTGCGTCGCGAGGCCCGGTGCCCTGGGGCCAGGCTGGCGAATCCACATGAGCCGCCGTCGCCGTATTCCTGCCCTGGATCAAGTCCGCCGCTTTCTCGGCGATCATGAACACTGCCGCTCCAATGTTTGCGGAGGGCATCGCCGGCATGACCGACGCATCGGCGATCCGCAACCCATGGACGCCGTGGACGCGCAGTTCGGCATCGACAACCGACGTGGGGCTTTCGCGCGGTCCCATACGGCACGTGCCCATCGGGTGGTATGCCGTATTTCCGAGGTTGCGGGCAAAATCGAGCAGTTCGTCGTCCGAGGTCGAGGTGTCGGGTGGGAACTCGATCCGCTCGCAATATCGCGCCAGCGGTTCCGTCTCGAGGATCCGGCGCGCCAGACGGATGCCGTCTATGACGGTGCGCCGATCTTCCTCGTGCGCCAGATAGTTGGGCTGGATCTCCGGATGTTCGAACGGTCTGGCCGAGCGCGCCCTGACATAGCCCACGCTTTTCGGCCGCATCTGGTACACGCCGAGCGTGAAGCCCGGGAAACTGTCCAGCACGCCTGACCGGCTTTCCTTGTAGCTGCCCGGGGTGAAGTTGAGCTGGATGTCGGCGTCGAGATTCGGATCCTGCGTGTTCGTGAATCCGAAGGCCACCGACGGGCTGATCGCGAGAATGCTCGGCCGCTTCAGCGCCCATCTCGCGATCTCGCGCCACAGCCGGGGACCCTGCGCAAGGTCGTTGATGGTCTCGACATTTCTTGCGCGCGCGACCAGGCGAACCATGTAGTGGTCGCGCAGGTTCTCTCCAACGCCGTCCAGCCGGTGCACCAGCGGAACCCCGATCCCCTCGATGAGCGTCTGAGAGCCGACGCCCGAAATCTGCAGCAACTTGGGCGTGTTCGCCGCGCCGGCGCACAGGATCACCTCCCTTCTGGCGCGGACCTCGGTCGAGGGAGCGTCAGGTCCGGCGACGAATTGGACTCCCACCGCCCGCTTCGCCTCGAACACAAGCTTCGTCACATGCGCGTGAGTGCGAACGTGCAGGTTGCCGCGCCCCCGAACTGGCGCCAGAAAAGCCTTCGCTGTGCTGACGCGCCAGCCGTTCTCGATCCAGCGCTGGTAGTAGCCCGCGCCTCTTTGACGGTGACCGTTGTAGTCGATTCCGGCCGGCATTCCGAGCGTTCCCGCAGCGCTGATGAACGCGTCGCACAGCGGACTGCGCCAGTCGCAGTCGGTGATGGGAAGCTCTCCGTCGATACCACGCACCGATGGATCACCGGCGCCGACGCGTCGCTCTGACCGCTTGAAATACGGCAGCACGTCGGCAAACCCCCAGCCCGGGTTGCCGGCGTCGGCCCACCCATCGTAGTCCGCCGCCTGTCCGCGGTTGTAGATGAGCCCGTTGATTGCCGTGGAACCGCCCAGCGTGCGGCCCTGAATGATCGAGATCCTGCGCCCCCCCGAACCCTCGCCCGGCTCGGTCCTGAATTGCCATGTGTAGCGCGGATTGCTGACTGCCTTTATGAAGCCGCCCGGAATGTGCAGGTAGAGGTTGCGGTCAGCCGGGCCAGCCTCCAGCAGGCAGACCGTGGACCGGCCATCGGCAGAAAGCCGGTTGGCCAGGATGCATCCCGCGGCCCCGGCGCCGACGATCACGTAGTCGAATTGATTGTCATCCATGGAATCGAGTCTCGGGTTAGAGCGCAGGCCGGCTGGCTCATCAACCGCGTACCGCTAATGAACCGCGGCATACATCAGGCGTTCCTCGGTGGCCTCCTCGGGCGAGAATTCCTCCACGGTGCGGCCCTGCCGCATGACCAGAATGCGATCCGAGAGATTCAGAACCTCCGGCAGGTACGACGATATGACGACGATGGCCAGACCTTGATCGGCGAGGTCTTCGATCAGCTGGTGGATCTCTGCAATGGCTCCGACGTCGACCCCCCGTGTCGGCTCGTCGAAGATGATGACCTTCGGAATCTGGACCAGAGTCTTCGCGATCACGACCTTCTGCTGGTTGCCGCCCGACAACTCGATCACTTTCGCATGGGTACCGATCGATTTGATGTTCAGCTTGTCGATCCAGCTTTGCGCCAGCCGATCTATGTCCGTTTGCCGGACGATTGCCGATTGTTCGAGGCCGGCAGCGAGCTGGCCCAGGGAAATGTTTTCGGCAATCGACTTCTGGTCGAAGAACCCCTCGGCCTTGCGGTCCTCGGTGACATAGGTGATTCCATCCTTCATCGCCGCCCGGGGCAGGTGATACCGCACCGGCTTCCCGCGCAGGACGATTTCACCGCCGTGGAACAGGTTTCTCTTCAGGACTCCGGCAATGATTTTTGCGGTCTCGGTCCGTCCGGATCCGACCAACCCGAAGATGCCCGTGATCTGGCCGGCATAGATGGAAAAGGAGTTGTTGCGAACCATCCTGCCCATCGAAACGTTCTCGACGCTGAGAACTTTCGCGCCGCTTTGGCGGGTCTTGCGGGCAGAGGCATGCCTGCTGTAGATCTCGTTGGTTAACGTGCGCCCCACCATGTCACGGATGATTCGGTCCCGGTCGAATGCCGAGCTCGAGTCGGTCACGATGTGCCTTCCATCCCTCAGGATCGTGATTCGATCGCTGACCTCGAGGGCCTCCTCCAGCGCGTGTGAAATGAAGACGATGCAGGTCCCTTCGCTTCTGAGACGCCGGATCAGCGAGAAAAAGTGGGCCTTCTCTTCCGGCGTGAGGGTCGCGGTGGGTTCGTCGAATATCATCACGCGGGCCTTTTTCAGGACCGCTCTGGCAATCTCGACCATCTGCTTTTGTGCGGCGCCCAGCTGGCTGACGTACATGGTCGGATCAACGGGGAACTTCAGCCGCTGCAGGAACTGCTGCGCGGCAATGTACAGCCCCCTCAGCCGGTTGAAGGCTTTCTCGCTGCCGAGAAACAGGTTCTGCGCGACGGTCAGCGACGGAACCAGACTCGTCTCCTGAAACACCATCGCAATGCCTGCATCCAGGGCCTCATGCGGACTGGAAAATGCGACTTCCTTTCCGTCGAAGATGATCTGACCCCGCGTCGGGCGGACGACGCCGGCCATCATCTTGCTCAGGGTGGATTTGCCGGCGCCGTTTTCGCCGAGCAGGGCATGGATTTCGTACGGCTTCACATCGAACGATATGCCTTCGACCGCGGCGACTCCATGGTAAATCTTGGTCACGTCGCGCAAGACCATCAACGGTTCCATGAGCGATTCCTAGAGCAAGGTCTCGAGCAGGGCATTTCCACCTCCGCTCGTGGACAGGAGAGCGTCGCCATGCTGGACACAGCTGGTGATGCCGTGACAATTGCCGTCGGCACGGCTGTGCAGGCTTTCGAGCACGTGGAAGTCCTCATCGAGACGCAGCACCAGACCGTACGAACGGGTTGGCGCCCAGGGCTTGCGGATACCCATCTGCTTTACCGCGCCGCCCTGCAGCGGCTCCAGGAAGGTCTTCCCGCTGCCGAGCGCCGGAGCGACCCAGAGGTTTGGGTCGGCTACTTCCCGCATCATCCGGGCGCAATAGGCGCGCTCCTTCAGCACAAACTCGATCAATTGGCTGCGCGGCGCGAACACGGCCAGCCAGTACCCGCTTTGCGCCGCAGCACTCAACCGCGCCGGGTAACCGGGCAGGTTGCTCAACACCGTTTGATGCATCCCCTTCGAAGGCGCAACGATCCGCACCAGCCGATGACGCCAGGCCTCCGAAACGACGACGCCGCCGCCCGACGAGTCGACGAGGATGCCGTTCGGATAAGCCAGGTTCGTGGCTATCCGCGAGGCCCGCCCGTTCTGCAGTTCCAGCTTCCAGACCGAGCCGCTGGCGTCGCG
>JANXPQ010000279.1 GCA_025357235.1 Betaproteobacteria bacterium | reverse complement strand
CTTGTCGGCGATCTCGATCGGCGGCTTCTTGTCGACTTCGAGCACGAGACAGACCGCTTCCGAGAGATCGCGATAGGACAATTCGGCGAACAGATCCTCCCGACACGCCGCCGCCCGCGCCGGACCGGAACCGAGCGCATGGAAACTGCCTTTGCCTTCTCCATGCGACAGGCTCCAGCCTGCATATTGGCTCCCAAGACAGGCGAGTACCGGGTCTGAACAGTGAACCGAAAGCTGCAACGGCCAGCGCGACAATCCGGACGGTTGCAGCGCCACCCGTCCCAGGCCTCCCATGCAAATTTCCGCGATGCGGATTCCTGCCTCAAGCCCGCCGCGACAGGCAATGCCGCCATCGACCAGGACGCAACCGTTTTCCAGTCGCTCCACGTCCAAACGCAAGCTCTTCGCCTGCAGGATCAATTCGCGCACCAACGGCGCCGCGAGCGCATTCACGCTCGGCCAGTTCGCAGCGATCGCCTGCTGCCGGGGATCCGCTGCGGCCACCTCTGCCTTCGTTTCTTTCGCGTTCATGCGGCCTTCCGGAAAAACAGCTCGCTCATCGATTCGCAGCGGACCATGGCCGTATCGCGAGCCTGGGCGCTCGACGCGGCATGAGCGTGCACGCTGCATAGCGGCGCACCGGCAGAAATCAGGCTGCCACTCTCCGGAATATCGGTACACCATTGCGGCCAGTTCATTCCGGCAGGCACGCACAATGCATCCGCGGCATAGACAATCGCGTGGGCTCGCGCGTGTCCCGGTCGCCGAACGTCCGGCAATTCGCCGCGACAGGCGCGCAGGTGAAGCGCAAGCAGTCCGCCATCGAAATCGGCGTCATACAGTTCGATGGTGGCCGTCGGCCGTGGATTGATCTCCAGTACATAGGGTTCATCGTCGGCATCGAGAATGAAATCGAGCCCGTTCAACCCGACCAGTCCGGTCGCGCGCACCAGCCGGCCCACTTGCGCCGCCAGGTGCGCCTGCATGCCATCCGACAGCGCAATGCCGCCGACTGCGCCGCCGTAACAGTAGGGCGCGCACTGGGCGACCCCCGCCGTCCATTGTTCGTTGATGCCGATCACGCGCGCATCGCGACCGTCGGCGGCAAACAGCACCGACAAGGTCCGGCCGGATTGCAGTTTCTGGAAATAGCGTCCCGGCCGCGCGCGATGGCGCGATCGCGCCGCCTTCACATGACTTCCGCCCGCAGCGCCGGTGCGTTTGACGAGCCAGCCGGCAACATCGGCCAGGGGATCCAGCCTGGTCTCGGGATGCGCAATGCCGAGTGAATCGAGCAAAGGAAAAAAGTGCGCCGGATCCTTGAGCCGCGCCACCGTGTCCGGCCTATTGCCGAACAAGGTCCGCCCATGCGCCAGCTTTGCCAGCAACCCGGTGCGGCCCTCGAATCCCGATCCGTATACCAACCCGCTGCAGCGATCCGGCGGGCACATCAGATGTGCCGCGGCGAGCAGGCGCCGCGCATCGAATTTACCGCTGCGCGCCGCCACGCTGCGGCTTGCCACGGCCAGTGCGCGGACGTCCAGATCGTTGAAGAGATCGAGCACTACAACCGGCAGGCCGCTTCTTGCCGCCGACTGCGCAAGCGCGCGCGCGGACGCGGAGACCAGCAACAGGGGCGACTGTTCAGACGATGCCGGCATGTTTGCGTGCCTCCGCGAAGGCATCGCGCAAGTCCAGGTAAAGGGCCTTGTCCGCCTTGAGCATGGTTTCCAGCAAGCCGCGTTGCGTCTGGTATTTGATATTGCCGATTGCCAGCGCCCCGATGCCGACCGCCTTGCCCGAACTCGCCTGCAACGGCTTGCCGTCATCCATGGCATCGATGCCCTCGATGCCCGAAGGCGGAACTGCGTTCACATCCGCTGCAACCAGCAACTTCGGGGCGGCGGCAAGCAATTCCCTGCCGACGACGCGATATCCCGCCTTCGCGGTGGCCAACGCGACCTCCGCCTTCTGCATCATGGCCGCCTTGAGCGAATCGGTATTCGCTTCCACGGGTTCGACGTTGGTTCCATAGCGCCGGTTGCAGTCCTCCGTGGTGTTCAGTGCGCGCGTCGTGTCTTCGCGCCCGACGATGCCGACTTTGGCGCCGGCTTGCGAAGCGAGCACCGCCGCGGCGGCTCCCACCGGCCCGCTGCCACCGAAGATCATCACCGTCTTGCCCTTCAGATCGGTGCCGTGACTTTTTTTCAGATGCTTCTCGACGGCGGCCACCATGGCGGCCGCCGTAGTGAACGCGCCGCTCGGATCGACGAACACCGATACCTCGAAGGGCGGCACCATCGCCTTGCGCGCCGCATCGAGCATGTCCGCGGCAAGGCCATTCTCACGCCCGCCGATAAAGATGCCGGTACGCTTGGCGCCCTTCGGGCCGCGCGAGAAAATCGCGTCCTGCGTCAGCGCGGCGACCTGGTCGAGCGCCACATGCGTATAGGGAACGACGGCATCGTAGCCGGCGTCGTAGGCCATGTTGACGTCGAAGGGACTGGCCTGTGCCATGGGTGTGAATAAATGCAGGATGTACGGCTTTTCCATGTCTACTCCAAAAGACACACTCACCACGGAGGGCACGGAGGACACGGAGGAAAGGCAAGAGAAAAAACATCCGAGAGAAAACCCTTAAGTGGCGACAGAAGGTCGGGAATAGTCACCTCACCTTCAATCACAAATTTATTTTCCTCGTTTTCTCTTCCTCCGTGTCCTCCGTGTCCCCCGTGGTTATCAATTATTTTGCGTCGGCAGAAGCACGAGCCAATGAGACGACTTCAACGTCGCCGCCGCGGTTGCGTCCGCCGCAGACCATGAATTGCAGTGACCCGGCATCGCCCCAGCGCAGGGTCGCTTCCCGCGCCAGTTCGGCTGCGCGATTTTCTCCGGCCACGATCGCGAAGCCGGTCGGTCCCCATGAACTCTGGCCGACGCCGGCAATGCCCTGGCCCTCGAACCAGGCAAGTACTTCGGCAACCGCCGGGCTCGCGAATCGGCCGCCCTGCGCGGGCGAGAAATAGTCTCCAGTGATGCGCTGCAGTTCACCGATGGCGCTGCCGAAGCTTGCGATGTCGTGCTCCGCCAACGCAGGCAGCGCCTGCATCAGCATCAGGCGGCAAAGTTGGCCCGCAAGAGTTTCGGGAAACGGAGGCAACTTCTGGAACGCCGCTGTCTCGCGCTCACCGTGCAATCCGCGCGTGGCGCGTTCAAGCACCAATACGACGCGCCAGTCCGCCGGAAACTCGACTCTCGATACAATCGGCGGCGGATCGTCGACTGGCCCTTTTCCCCCGTCGACCAGAAATCCGCCGAGTTCAAAAGCACCCGCCCCTATCCCGGAGCGTTGACCACGTTGCACCACGATCGCAATTTCGCGCATCGAAAGGTCGAGCCGGTACAGCCGCGCCAGGGCGACGCCAACCGCAATGCCGAGCTGCGTACCCGAGCCCAATCCAACGTGCTCGGGAATGGTCCGGGCAATGGTGATGTGGAAGTCGTCCGGAAGATTGAATCTTTTGCGCAGCGCATTCGCGAACTGTTCCGCACGTTCCGACTGCGCCCCCGCTATCGCAAATGACGGCGCTCGCCGGACGGACAATTCGACGCACGGCCCGTCGAGCGTCAGGCCGACGCTGCCAAAACGCCTTCCCCTCGATCCATTCATGTCCAGGAAACCGAGGTGCAGTCTAGCGGGAGCGTAGATGGAAACTGTGCGCACGCCTGGTCCTTAGTTGTCGAGTCGCCGGTTCTGACGCGGGTTTTTTGCGAGCATGCGTATCACGATGCGATCGGTTAAAGTTTACATCGCAGCCCTGACAGATCATTGAAAAGTTTTTCGAAAAGACTGTTCAATTTCGGAGCATCGGCATCGAATATGTACCGTATTGCGACACCCGGATTGCTGTATCCCTGAATTCCTGTATTCAAATGCCGACAAAAGATGTCTGACATTACCCGCGCACAGGAATTCGACGATGTGCCCTGTCCGTTTTGCGGCCTGTTGTGCGACGACGTGCGCGTGGCGATAACAGGGGGCGCTGCAACGGTCGTTGCCAACGGCTGTGCCAGAAGCCGCGCATTGTTCGCGGCGAATGCGCACGATACCGCTACCGCCCTGATAGATGGCAAAGCGGCCGATCTCGCGACGGCGATCGGTCGCGCCGCCGGGATTCTGCTCGCGGCCCGGCAACCGCTACTGATTTCCGCCGGGACGGACGTTGCGGGCATGCGCGTTCTGATTGAACTCGCCGAACGATGCGGCGGCATCGTCGATCATGCAAATGGCGACGCATTGTTCCGCAATCTTCGCGTTCTGCAGAATACCGGCTGGATCAGTACGACCCTCACCGAAATCCGTAATCGTGCCGATCTGCTGGTGGTGGCCGGCACCGGCATTACCGGCCGCTTCCCGCGCTTCTTCGAACGTTGCTTCGGCGACTTCGACACGCTGTTCGGGACGGGCGATCGCGAGCTGTGGTTTCTCGGCGGCGTGCCGGAAGATTTGCCGGCCGTTTTGCGCCAGAGGACAAAATCGCTCGCCGTCGATCCGGCCCGGCTTGCTGAATTCTTCTCGGCGCTGCGCGCCCTGTTCGCGGGACGCGCCCTCAAGGCACATGCGGTGGCGGGCGTGCCGATCGGGAAACTGGCCGAACTGCTCGGGCGCATGCGTGCCGCGCGCTACGGCGTTCTGACCTGGGCCGCGGCGGATCTCACTTTTCCGCACGCCGATCTCGCGATTCAGTCCATGTGCGAATTCGCCAGGGCCCTGAACTCGGAGAACCGCTTTTGCGTGCTTCCGCTCGGCGGCAGCGACGCGGACCTTACCGCCCAGCAAGTGACGACATGGCAGACCGGGTTTCCGGTTCGGGTGAATTTCAGCGGCGGCGCACCGACCCATGATTCGCACCGGGATTCGGCCCGGCAGGCAATCCAGCGTGGCGAGGTCGACGCGATGGTCTTCGTATCCGCCCTGGATGCGGCGCGCACCCCACCAGCCGGCGACATTCCTTCGATAATCCTTGGCCGCGCCGGCATGCGCGCCGACGGCTGCTCGGTGTTCATCCCGGTTTCGGTTCCCGGGCTGCACCATACCGGCCATCTTTACCGGGCCGACAATGTTGTCGCCATTCACCTGCGCAAACTCGCCGGGTCCGCCCTGCCGTCCGCTGCGCAAACCCTGCAGCGCATTCTCGACGCCATGAAGGGGCCGCATTGATCAGGCTCAGCGGCGGCCGGATCTACGATCCTGCGAACCGGGTCGATGG